>CAYYCF010000362.1:0-2691 GCA_964470235.1 uncultured Anaerolineales bacterium
TCAATCGGCCGGCGTTTGCGGCGCAGGCGGCGAATTGCTTTCTTTTTATCCATTCGACGAGTTTCGCTCTTGGACACAAACCAACGCTTGTTGCGCAGAACGGTCAACAACCCGCTCTTCATCACTTTCTTCTTGAAGCGCTTGAGCAGTTGATCTTGAGATTCATTGGGGCGCAAATTGACACTAGTCACGTAATATTCACCTCCTTCGCCGTGATATTCAAAGCGCCGGGATGATACCGCGCCTTTCGACTCCCGTCAATGGCTGAGTGGCAATTGTCACTTGGCAATCTGCCGCTCTGCGCGTACACTCTGCTCATCACTATTTACTCGCTCATGTTACGCACACCCCGTTATCTGACCGCAGAGAATGCGGAGATCGCAGAGATAATTTGCCAGAATCTTGGCGCGCTTCGCGTCTGCGCTCGCGGCGGTAAAAGTGCGTAAGGTGAGTTATTCACTGGAGGCCCTTTATGCCATCTGCCGTTTACGCCGTGTCGGGCGGCGTTTCCAAATTTGCCAAAGCCCGCCCGGACAAGACCTTTCAAGCCGTCGTCAAAGAAGCTTACGACTACGCCATACGCGACATCGGTTTGACTTTCGAACAGTTCACCGAACTCGTGGACGGCTCGGTCGCGTCGTATTTCTCCGATCACTTCCAGCGGCAGTTGATGTCCGGCATCATGGCGCAGGATTATCTCGGCCTGTGCCCCAAACCCGGCCACCGCGTGGAAGGCGGCGGCGCAACCGGCGGGCTGTGTTTTCAAGAGGCGTGGAAGTCGGTGGCTTCGGGCCACATGGATATTTGCGTGGCGTACGGATTCGAAACGATGAGCCACGTCGAGACGTGGAAGGGCAACGAGTTCATCGCCCTGGCCTCGGACGTGAGCTTCGATTATCCGGTCGGCGGATTCTACTCCGGCTATTACGCCATGATGGTCACGCGCCACATGAAAGAGTTCGGCACCACCGTCGAGCAGATGGCGCACGTCTCGGTGAAGAATCACCTCAACGCCTACCACAACCCGTACGCGCAGAAGCGCCACCGCTACACCGTCCAAGACATTCGCAATGCGCCGATGGTGGCGTGGCCGCTCACGCGCCTCGACATCTGCGTGATGTCAGACGGCGCGGCGGCGACGATTTTGTGTTCCGAAGAAGGGCTGAGGAAATTGGAAAAGGCCGGCGCGAAAATCGCCCGCCCGCTGGTGAAAGTGACCGGCATCGGGCGCGGCACGGATGCCATGCGCATGGCTGACCGCCCGCACATGGACTACGACTACTTCCTGAAGCATTACGCGACCGAGCAGGAAAAATCATCAGACGACACGCGGGCGTACTATCGAAAATTGTGGGACAAAGGATTCCGCTATCCTGGCGTGCACTCGTTCCGCGCCGGGCGCACGGCGGGCAACATGGCGTGGAAGCACGCCGGCATCGCCGATCCGCTGACCGAGCTCGGCTTCGTCGAACTGCACGACGCCTACACCTCGTCCGAGATTCAAACGTACGAAGACTTGGGCCTGTGCCGGTACGGCGAAGGCGGGCCGTTTGCCGCGTCGGGCAAGGCGTTTATGCCGGGTGTTGATTACGGGTTGAAACTTACCGACAAACCGATCTGTCCGGTGAATCCGTCGGGCGGCCTCATCGCCTGCGGCCACCCCGTCGGCGCGACCGGGCTGATGCAGGCCGTGTTCGCCATCTGGCAGTTGCAAAGCACGATTAAAAAACATTTCGGCGACGCGACACTGCAAGTCAAAAACGCCAAACGCGGCGCGATACACTCGCATGCCGGGACAGGAACGTACGTTACAGTATCCGTTTTGGAGCAAGAATAGATTCACCGCGAAGACGCAAAGAGCGCAAAGTTTTTTTCTCTCTTTCTCTTTTGCTTCTTCGCGTTCTTCGCGCCTTTGCGGTTCCAACAACTGAAGGAGATTACAATGCCTAAACTGCCAACGCAACGCCCCGAAACGCTCGGCGGCGCCATCGTCCACAACATCCCCTTCCCCAAAGTGCTGAATGAGCAAACGCTGGCTCTGCTCAAGCAGATGTCGCCGATTCAGATCGAGCAGGTCTATCAGATCAACTACCTGCATTCATACGGCCAAGATTCGCCGTTCTTCGCCGGGCTGACCAACGGCGTGTTTCTCGGTTCACGCGATGCAAAGACGGGCTACACCTACGCCAACCCGCGCGGCAACGACATGGTCACCGGCGACGAAACGCAGTGGGTGGTCCTGCCGAACGAAGGCATGGTGCACGCCTTCACGGTCTGCCATTTCGGTTCGGAGGAGTTTTTGCCCGAATGCCCCTACGTCCTCGCCCTTGTCGAGTTCGAAGGCGCAAACACCCTCTTCCTCACGCGGCTGATGGGCGTTGACCCGAATGCGGCTTCGCTCGATTGGATCGGGATGAAGGTGAAGGCGGAGTATTTGCGGAACAGCAAGTTGAAGCCGACGGATGTGTGGTTTGTGCCGGTGTAAGACTCACCAAATATCTCCCACCGTAAATCCCTCCTGAAACGGGTCTTCGGGATCAACAACGTAACTCGCCATCCCCGTGATCCATGCCTGCCCACTGAGAGTCGGAATCACCGCCGGATACTGGCCGACTTGCGTTTCGCCGATCAATCTGCCGGTGAACACCGTGCCGAGAATCCCTTCGTGCCGGAAGTCTTCATTTAATTTCA
>CAYYCF010000363.1:0-2684 GCA_964470235.1 uncultured Anaerolineales bacterium
GCAAACACGTCCAGCGCGGCCCCGGCCACTTTGCCCGACTCCAGCGCGGCCAGCAGTGCGGCCTCGTCAATCACCCCGCCCCGCGCCGCGCAAACAAGGCGCACGCCGCTTTTCATTTTCGTAAAAGCCTCGGCGTTGATCATGCCTTTGGTTTGATCCGTGAGCGGTGAATGGATCGAAATGAAATCGGACGCGGCCAGCAGCCCATCGAGCGTCGCCGGAGTGGCTTGCCGTCCGCGAATGTCGTCGTCGGACAGGAACGGATCGTAGGCCAGCACTTTCATGTCCATTGCCGCCGCGCGCGCGGCCACCGCCGCCCCAATGCGCCCAACGGCCACCAGCCCCAACGTTTTGCCGTAAAGCTCGACGCCGGAGAGTCCGCTCTTGAGCCACTCGCCTTTTTTGATGGCTGAGTCGGCGCGGGAGATTTCGCGCGCGAGCGCCAGCATGAGTCCGATGGTCAGTTCGGCGACGGCGATGGTGGCCGCCAGCGGGGAGTTGACGACGGTGATCCCTTTGGCCATGGCGGCCGGCACGTCAATGTTGTCCACACCCACACCGGCGCGGCCGATCACCTTCAAACTCGTCCCGGCCTCGATCACTTTCGCCGTCACTTTCGTGCGGCTGCGCACGATCAAGGCTTGATACTGCGGCAGGGCGGCCATCAATTCGTCCGCCGTGATCTTCGGCTGCGACTCCACCTCCGCGATTTTTTTCAACAGCGCGATGCCGTCTTCGGCCAGGCCGTCTGAGATGAGCACTTTAGGTCTGTTCATTCGGCAATCTTACCATAGCGCAGCTCGCAAAGCGTGCCGCAACAAAATTCTTGGAACACAGATGAACACCGATGATCACTGATTCACACTGATTTCTCTTTGATCTGTGTTCATCCGCATAAATCCGTGTTCATCTGTGTCCTGTAATCTTCGCGGCCAGCGTCGTTTTTCAAGGGGCATTCCATAGAAGGGTATAATCCAAGCCATATGCGTAAAACAAAAATCATTGCCACGCTTGGCCCGGCGTCAGACACGCCGGATAAGATCGAAGCGCTGATGGAGGCCGGGATGAACGTAGCCCGGCTGAACTTCTCGCACGGCACACACGACTATCACGCAGAATTGATCGCGCGCGTTCGTCAGGCGGCGGCCAAACTCAAAAAACCCATCGCCATTTTGCAGGACTTGCAGGGGCCAAAAATCCGCGTTGAATCTTTTGGCAACGGCGGGTCGGTGATTCTGGCAGAGGGCGCGCGCTTCACCATCACCACCCGCCCGGTGGAAGGCGACGAGCAGATCGTCAGCACCTCGTATCGCGGCCTGCCGTGGGATTTGAACCCCGGCGACTTAATCCTTTTAGACGACGGCAATCTCGAACTCCAGGTGAACGAGACCACCGACACCGATGTGAACACCACCGTGACGCACGGCGGCATTCTCAGTTCGCGTAAAGGGATCAACCTGCCGGGTATCTTGGTCAACGTGCCGCCGCTCACGGAAAAAGATCGCGCCGATCTGGCTTTCGGTTTATCGGCCGGTGTGGACTACATCGCCATCTCGTTCGTCCAACGGGCGCAAGACGTGCAAGACGTGCGCCGCGCCATTCACAAGATCAACGCCGCCAAAGACAACGTCCCGATCATCGCCAAGCTGGAAAAGCCGGCCGCGCTCGAAAACTTGCAGGCCATTCTCGAAGCGGCCGACGGCGTGATGGTGGCGCGCGGCGATATGGGCGTGGAACTTAGCCCGCAACAAGTGCCATCGGCGCAAAAGAGAATCATCGAAGCGGCCAACGCGCAAGGCAAGATCGTGATCACGGCGACGCAAATGCTCGAGTCGATGGTCAGCAGCCCGCGCCCCACCCGCGCCGAAGCCTCGGATGTGGCCAATGCCATTTTCGACGGCACGGATGCGGTGATGCTTTCGGCGGAGACGGCCTCCGGGCAGTATCCGGCTGAGGCGGTGAAGATGATGGCGGCCATCGCCGACGAGGCCGAACTGCACGTCAAGGAATGGGGACATTATCGCGAGATGCACACCAGCACCTCGGTGGACGCCGTCGCTATTGCCCGCGCCGCGCGCGAACTGGCGCGTGACCGCGAAGTGGCCGCCATAGCCATCTTCACCCGCACCGGGCGTACGACCATGATCCTCTCCAAAGAACGCCCCTCCGTTCCCGTGCTGGCCTTCACACCCGTGCCGGAAACGTATCCGCGCATGGCTCTGCTGTGGGGCGTGCAGCCCTATCTTGTCGCCACGGCCAATTCGGTTGAAGAAATGATCCGCGATGTCGAAGAGGCATTGATCAGAGAGTCCGGCTTGAAAAGCGGTCAACAGGTCGTGCTGATCGCCGGACTGCCTATCGGTCACCTGGGCCCGGCTAACATCGTGCTTCTGCACACGGTTGGCCATCCCCGCGTGTGAGAGCGCCCCGCCCCGCTCTGCTGATCTGCGCCTACTATTTCTTCTACTACGGCGCGGTCGGCTGTCTCGTTCCATACATCCCTATCTACTATCAACGCGCCGGGTTGAGCGGCGAACAGATCGGATGGCTCTCCGGCTTGGGGCCGATTGTGTTGCTTGTGTCCGGGCCGCTGTGGGGCGCTATCGGCGACCGATTCAATCTGCACCGGCAACTGCTCCCCCTCGCCACCCTGGGCGTCATCATTCCCGCGTTCATCATGTCAC
>CAYYCF010000364.1:0-2683 GCA_964470235.1 uncultured Anaerolineales bacterium
CTCACGGCCATCCGGCGGCAGAGGTCTGCCCGGCCTGCCTCGACCCGCTCGCCGGGGCCGCGGCTCTCTATCGCGGCGATTTCCTCTCCGGCTTCACCCTGCGGGACAGCCCCGCGTTTGACGATTGGCAGTTTTTTCAGAGCGAGAGTTTGCGGGGCGAACTGGCGGGCGTGTTGGAACGCCTCGCGCGCTGCCACGCGGAGCAGCGCAACTTTGAAGCGGCCATCGCCGCCGCCCGGCGTTGGCTGGCGCTCGATCCCCTGCACGAACCGGCGCATCGCCGCCTCATGCAGTTGTACGCTTCGTCCGGCCAACGCGCCGCCGCCCTGCGTCAATATCAAGAGTGCGCGCGCGTTCTCGACGAAGAGCTTGGTGTGCCGCCGTTGGAGGAGACGACCCGGCTGTACGGGACCATCAAAGAACACCGCGCGTCAGCGCCGGAAATCCCAACGCCCAAACCTGTGGTGAGCGAAGTCGAACCATCCCAAATCCCAACGCCCGCGCCCGCCTCTCCAACTTCCAACGTCCAACCTCCCGCCGCACTTCAGGCGTCCAATGTCCCTCTCGTCGGACGCACGCGTGAGTGGGAAGCCCTGCTCAACGCATACAACGCCATCGGCGCGGCGGGGCATCTTCTCGTTGTGGAGGGCGAAGCTGGGATCGGCAAGACGCGGTTGGCGGAGGCGCTGGTGAATGACGCCCGGTCGGCGGGCGCGACCGTCCTCGCGGCGCGCTGTTACGAGGGCGAGAGCAAACTGGCTTATGCTCCTTTCGTCGAGATTCTGCGCGCCGCACTCGGCCAGCCGACTCAGGCCGAACGGTTGAAGACGATGCCGCCGCACGCGTTGAATGAAGCGGCCCGCCTCCTGCCGGAACTGGCCGGGGCCCAGCCGCCTCCTCCCCTCGACAGCCCTGGCGCTCAAACGCGCTTCCTTGATGCCGTCTATCAAACCCTGCTATCCGTGTGCGAGACGCCTCTACCCGCAAATGACCGCCCGGCTCCGGCCGGCATCCTCTTCCTTGACGATCTGCACTGGGCCGATGAGTCTTCTCTCGACCTGCTGACCTACCTCGTGCGGCGGCTGAAAGGTCGAAGGTTGTGCGTCTTGGCGGCGTGGCGCAGTGAGCAGGTCACGCCAGGCCACCGTCTGCGCCATCTCATGGCCGAGTCGCGGCGGAGCGGCGCGGGGACGATCGTGTCCCTCTCGCGCTTGAGCCGCGAGGCGGTGCTGGAGTTGGTGTCGGCGGTCTTCCCGTCGGCGTCCGGCGCGAAGCACGACGGCAAGAATCTGGCGAAACGCCTCTACGACGAAACAGAAGGGCTTCCCTATTTTCTGGCGGAGTATTTAGCTCTGATCCGGCGCGGGGGACCGGAGTCGGGACAGGGCGGCTGGTCGCTGCCCGGCGGCGTGCGTGATCTATTGCATTCGCGGCTGGCGGCCGTTAGCGAAACCGGCTGGCAGCTGCTTCAGACGGCGGCGGTCATCGGGCGCTCGTTCGAGTTCGATACGCTTCGTGAGGCGAGCGGCCGCAGTGAAGAGGAGACTCTGGCCGGACTCGAAGCCCTGGTGGGGTTGGCGTTGGTCGAGGAGATGGGCGGCGGGGAGGGCGGGCGCGGGCTGACGTATGATTTCAGCCACGACAAACTGCGGGCGTTGGTGATTGAGGAAACCAGCCTGGCCAGGCGGCGGCGGCTGCACCGGCGCGTGGCCGAGGCGCTGGTCGGGCGGGCGCGCGGCCGACGCGACGGCGGCTCGGCGGCGAGCCAGGTGGCGCAGCACTACCATCTGGCCGGTCAAATGAAGGAAGCCGCCGACTATTTCAAACTGGCCGGTGAACACGCTCGCGCTTTGTATGCCAACGCCGAATCTCTCGCTCATTTTCAATCGGCGCTGGCGTTAGGGCATCCAGACGTTGCGGCTCTACACGAATCAATCGGCGACCTGCAAACATTGTCGGGCGATTACAGCGCGGCGATAGCCAGTTTGGAAAAGGCCGCCGCCCTGCGAGCAGGGGAGTCGGCGGCGCTGGCCGCCGTCGAGCGCAAACTCGGCAATGTCCACCACCGCCGGGGCGAATGGGAAATGGCCGAGAGCCATTTCCAGGCCGCGTTGAGCGCATTGGGGGACGGAGGCTTCGCCGCAGAATCCGCCCGCACTTACGCCGATTGGAGCCTGACCGCTCATCAACAGGGGTATGCTGAACGGGCGCTGGAGTATGCGCGGCGGTCGTTGGAGTTGGCGGAGGCGGCCGGCGACGCGCGCCCGCTGGCACAGGCGCACAACATCCTCGGCATATTGGCCCGCAAACGGAACGATCTTGAGCAGGCGCGCGATCATCTGGAGCGCAGTCTGGCCGGCGCCGAGTCGCTGGGCGATCCGGCGGCCCGCGTGGCGGCTCTCAACAACCTGGCGCTCGTGCACGGCGACCGCGGGGAAATCGAGCGCGCGATCAGCCTCACCGAAATGGCGTTGGGCGTTTGCGTCTCGCTGGGCGACCGCCATCGCGAGGCCGCGCTTCACAACAGCCTGGCCGACCTGCTGCACGCCGCCGGAAATTCCGAGGCCGCGATGGCCCGCCTCAAGCAGGCGGTGGCGATTCTGGCCGAGATTGGCACGGAGGCGGGCGCCCTTCAGCCGGAGATTTGGAAGCAGGCTGAGTGGTAATTAGTGGCGCGCCAGCG
>CAYYCF010000365.1:0-2666 GCA_964470235.1 uncultured Anaerolineales bacterium
ATTGAATTTCGTCGCCGGCGCAGTAGTAAATTTTGTCGAGCGTGATCGGCGGCTGCGGCGGCAAGCCATATCGGAGTCCGCCCCCATTCCGGTAGCCCACCGCCAGCACACTCACCTCAATCGGAATTTGCCGGTTCACCCGCTGATCTTGAATGTACGCTTCGGGCAGATCGGGCGCGGCGGCCACTTGCCGCACCAGCATATCGTCGGTGAAGGCAATATCGTAAATCAACCCAAACACTTCGGTCTGGCTGCGCTGAGCCGGGGCCTTGACGAACGCGCCGAAAATCGGCACTTCCGGCTCCGGCACGCGGCAGGCAAACACAAAGCCCGTTGTCGCGCTGCGAATCAAACGGCCAATCGTGATCGTTTCCGTCATCATGGGTATCTCCTCTTGCCCGACCCGGTCCACGCTTTGCCCTGCGCCTTCTGCGACAGGCCCGGCGTGAGGCCGCGCCGCACCAGCGCGCCCATCACCAACTCGTCGAACGCACGGCGCTCGTCCATCGCCACCACGGCCAACTCGTGCGCCCGCATCAGCACGTAGGGAAATCCGTCGCTAAAGCGGCACTGCTCGGCAACGGCGGCGTGAACCAGATCGAGCCGCGCCCGATCCTTCGCCACCCACTCCGGCACTTCGATTCGCAACAGCGAGTCTTTGCCTGGCCGGCCGGCGTTGAGATAAAAGAAATACACCGTGTGGCCGCGCGGCTGATAGTAATCCGAATTGTCCGGCGAGGCATTCACGAACAGCGCACTGCGCTCGCCGGGCCGCAATGAATGAAAGATGGCCGCGTCGGTGAAATGCTGGAACACGCCCGTCCCGCGCAAATGCTCTTGATCGATCTCATCTGCGCCCAACGTGGCAAGATACAGTAGGCGGACGACGTTGGCGGCGCGCGGACGATCCACCACCCCCGCCACCGCTGCGCCCGACGCCTTCAACTGATCCAGTTGAGCCAAATAATTCCGGATGGCCTCATCCTTCGCCTTGCGCTCCTGCTCTTGCAGGGAGAAAAAAAGCAGAAGCCCGTTATCGAGCAGAGTCACGGTGGGCGCCGCGGCCGCCTCCCCGGCGGCCAACCGCGCCAACTCGCCCAACTCGCACACGTCGCGTTGGGCGTTGATCTTCACCCCGGAGATCAGCGCCTCGTTTTCATACAGATCAGCCTCATCAAAAAAGATTTCGGGTTCCGAGGCGCACAGCGGCGCTTCCGCCGTGCCGTGCCGAAACACAATACTGCCAATGTTGATCAGATAGTAAAGTGCGAGGCCGTGCCGGTCGGGGTAAATTTGCGAGCCGTCGGCGGCGACGACGTTCACCCGCTCCGGGTGTCCCGGAAGCGCGAACGACTCATTAACCGCCTCGACAGTGGGGATAGCGCCCGCCCACCGGAAGCTCCGCGCCCGATCGATCTTCGCGGACAGATCGGCGGGGTCGGCGGCAATCGAATCGAGCGTGGCCTTCGCCAGCGGCAGTTTCGCGTCCAACTCCGAGAGGCGCTTCACCGCGTCCTCGCCCAGCGCGTCCACTTTCGCAAGGAGTTTGTTGAGTTCGAGGGACATACGCAATGATTGTAGCACGTGCGTTCCAATGACGAAAGTGGTAAACTGCCCCCATGCACATTACCGCCGACCGCTTCGAGCAACTCGCCTTCAGCGCCGCCGACGAAGTGTTGGCGCAACTTCCGCCCGATTTGCGCGCCAATGCCGAGCGGGTGATTCTCGACGTGGCCGACAAGCCCACGCCGGAGATGTTGGAGAAAACAGAGTCCGGCGGCGGCACGTTGTTGGGTTTGTATCAAGGAGTTCCCCTCGTCCACCGCCACTCCAACAGCATCATCCTGCAGCCGGATCGCATCACTCTTTTCCGGCTGGCCCTCGCCGCTTTCTGCCGCACGGAAATCGAGCTCAAAGCGCAACTTCGCAAAACGATCATCCACGAACTCGGGCATTATTTTGGATTCTCGGAAGAGGAACTTGAGGAGCGGGGCTGGGCCTAAATAGTCAGGTAGTCCGGTGGTCGGGTAGTCGAGTAGCCGCGCGAAGCGGTCAAGTCGTCAACCTCATTGTTCATTATTCATTGTTCATTGTTCATTCCTTTCGTTCACTTTTCCCCATTGCCCTCCCATCACTGCTCTGCTATCATGCCGCCAACATGAAGTCCGTCCGCTTTTACTTTTACTACTACTTTTATGCGACAGCGCCCACTGCCGCCGTTTCCGCTTGAAGTAGAGTAGAAGTAAAGCACGTACTACATACACAAAGCGCGAGGCCAGCGGCCTCGCGCTTTTTTTATTTGTTTCACCACAGAGAACACAGAGCGCACCGAGAAACAAAGTGAAAATCTCCGTGTTCGCCGTGAACTCGGTGGTGAAAAAAAGGAAACGCTGTCATGCCTGTCCGGGGAATACGCGGCGCAACCGTCGCCGCAGAAAACACGAGAGACTCCATCCTCGACGCCACACGCGAACTACTGCTCGCGCTGATCACCGCCAACGACATCGCCCCGGACGACGTGGCCTCGGCCTGGTTCACCACCTCGCCCGACCTCGACGCCGAATACCCCGCGCTGGCCGCCCGCGATCTCGGCTGGTGCGACGCGGCCCTCCTGTGCGCCCACGAAATGGCCGTGCCACACGGCCTCCCGCGCTGCGTCCGCATCT
>CAYYCF010000366.1:0-2645 GCA_964470235.1 uncultured Anaerolineales bacterium
AGAATCTTCAACTAAGTTAGCCGTTGTTCTTCGGCCCTTGGGGTTTGCGCCGCGACAATGCCGCCAATAGTCCGCCGATGATGATGATCAAGACGATGAATGCAACGAGTTTCGACACCCGAGACTCTAGCAGTAGCGACAACGCGCCAAACAGGGCGCAACAGGCCCAGTAGAGCGGCACGATGCGTTTCTGCGGCCAGCCCAAATCCAGCAATCGAAAATGCAAGTGGCCCCGGTCGCCGGTGAACGGCGAGCGGCCGGCGCGCCAGCGGTTGATGATTTGCCAGGCGGTGTCGGCAATGGGCATCGCCATCACCAACAATGCAGTGGCGACACGGGCGGGAGCGAGAATCGACAGCGTCGCCAAACCGTAGCCCAACACCATCGCTCCGGCGCTGCCGAGAAAAATCCGCGCCGGGCTGAAGTTGAACGGCAAGAAGCCAATACACGCGCCGGAAAAAGCCAGCGCGTACAGCGCAATGGTGTTTTGACCCAAGCTGATCATGTGCGCCGCAAACAACAGCCCGGCTATGGCGGCCACGCCCGTCGCCAGACCGTCCAGCCCGTCGAGGAAGTTGACGGTGTTCATCATGCCCGTGATCCACAGAATCGTGAGCGGGTAAGTGACGTACCACGGAAAATGTTGGAAACCGAATAAAGGGAGAGTGACTTCCTGAATCCAGACGGTGGCGATCAGGGCGATCACGGCGGCGGCCACTTGCCCGATGAACTGCGGCGCGGCGGACAGTTCCTTCTTGTCGTCAACTAGCCCCAACACGAACACGAACGTTGTGCCGATCAGCACGCCGGCGATCCGTTTCAAGTCGTCAAAGCTTGAGAGAGGCGCAATCCAGAGGGCGACGACGGCGGCCAGCATGAATCCGGCGAACACGCTGATGCCGCCGCTGCGGGCGATGCGGCCCGGGTGCTGATGCCGTCCCGTCGGCTCGGCCATCATGCCAAATCGTTCTCCGGCCCAGCGGGCAACGGGCGTAAATATCGCCGCGACACCGGCGGCGACAAGAAAGACGATCAGATTCAATTGCATCGTGAAATATCGCTTATCGCATATCGCTTATCGAAAGAATATGTGGGTTCACTGAATAAAGCATAATTGAACCGCAAAGACGCCAAGCACGCGAAGGAAAACAAGGGAAATTCTTTGCGCTCTTCGCGCCTTCGCGGTGAGATCGTAGTTATTGCGGTAGAGTCATAAATGCGATAAGCGATAAGCGATACGCGATTGGCGATCCGCGAGTCAGCCCGTTCCAAACTGCCGATCTCCGGCGTCACCCAGTCCCGGCACAATGTAACCGATCTCGTTGAGGTGATCGTCAATCGCGCCGATGTAGATGGGAACGTCGGGGTGATCGGATTGCAAACGCTGGATGCCTTCGGGGGCGGCGATGAGGCCGACGTATTTGATCCGCTTCACACCCCAGTCCTTGACAATTTGAGCCGTGGCCGTGGCCGAACCGCCCGTGGCCAACATCGGGTCGAGGATCATCACCGCGCCCACGCGGGGCGACACCGGCAGTTTGTTGTAATACTGCACCGGCTTGAGAGTCTTTTCGTCGCGGTACAGGCCGATGTGCCACACTTCGGCGGAGGGCATCATTTCCCAAACGCCCTCCACCATTCCCAACCCGGCCCGCAGAATCGGTACCAGACCGATCTTTTCCAGCAGTTCTTGCCCGGCCGCTTCGCCCATCGGCGTGGTGATGGTAATGGGCTTGGTAGCCAGGTCGGCGGTGGCCTCGTACGCCAATAGGGTGGAAATTTCGCGGATCAGTTCACGGAATTTCTTTGGTTTTGTTTCGACGTTGCGCAGTTTGGCGAGTTTGTGCGCGACCAGCGGATGCTTTGAGGGAAAGACGTTTGACACAGTGGCCTCCGTGTTTGAATGCGATTATAGCAGATGGCAGGTGGCAGATAGCAGATGGCGGATAGCCGATAGCACAACTATCAGCTATCAGCCATAAGCTATCAGCCATATGCGATATAATCCCCGCCATGCCAGAGGCCGATAACCGAGTCGTCTCACCCAAACGCCGCCCCGACGATCAAGTAGACTATGCACTGCGCCCGCAAAAACTGCCGGAAATGATCGGGCAGGATCGGGTGAAAGAGAATTTGAGCATTTTGATCGAGGCGGCCAAAAAACGCGGCGAGGCGCTCGACCATTGTCTGTTTTACGGCCCGCCAGGTTTGGGCAAAACCACGCTGGCGCACGTGCTGGCCAATGAGATGGAAGTGAACATCAAAGTCACCGCCGGCCCGGCCATCGAGCGCCCCGGCGACCTGGCTTCCATTCTCACCAACTTGCGCGCCGGCGACATTCTGTTTGTGGACGAAATTCACCGGCTGGGGCGGGCGGTGGAGGAGGTGCTGTACCCGGCGATGGAAGACTTCGCGCTTGATATCGTCATCGGCAAAGGGCCGAGCGCGCGCAGCATCCGGCTCAAACTGCCGCGCTTCACACTGGCCGGCGCGACGACCCGCCTGGCGTTGATCAGCGCACCGATGCGGACGCGGTTCGGCGCGGTGTTCCGCCTGGACTTTTACGAACGCGAGGCCATGCGGCTCATTGTGATTCGCGCCGCCGATAAACTCAAGGTGTCCATTGACGAAGGCGGAGTGAACGA
>CAYYCF010000367.1:0-2630 GCA_964470235.1 uncultured Anaerolineales bacterium
ACGCCGGTGTGCGAATCGTCGCGGGTCTTCAGATTCGCCGGGCGGTCGGCCGCGGCGGTGGCGGCTTCGGCCACGAGTGTTTCCATCGCTTCGCCTTTCCGCAAGCGCTCGAGGCGGTCCATCGTTCCGCTCCACTTCAGGATGCGCGCTACGGCTTCCGAAGGCTGAGCGCCGTTGGTCAAATGACGGAGGACGCGCGCTTCGTCCACTTTGACGTACGTGGGGGTCGTGCGCGGATTGTATTCGCCCACGATCTCCAGGAAACGGCCATTGCGCGGATGTTCGCGCTCGGCTACTACTAGACGATACACGGGCTGTGCTTTTGCGCCTTCGCGGCGCAGTCGGATACGAAGCATGTTCTTTGCTACTCCTATTAACGAAAATTCTTGAACATTTCGGGCAAGCCGCGCCCGCCTGTTTTTCCAAATTGCTTGAGCAGTTTTTGCATGTCGCGGAACTGCTTTACCAATTGATTGATCTCCGGCACGCTGGTGCCGGAACCGGCGGCGACGCGCCGTTTGCGCGAGGCGTTTAGCACTTGCGGATCGCGCCGCTCGCGCGGCGTCATCGAATTGATGATGGCCTCGGTGCGCGCCATACTGCGATCCAAATCTTGCGGGTTCACTTGCGCCGTCAGCTTGCCCATGCCGGGCATCATATCCAGCATCTGGCTCAGCGGCCCCATTTTTTTCACTTGCCGCATTTGATCGCGGAAGTCTTCGAGCGTAAATTCGCCCGACTGCAGGCGCTCTTGCGCTTTCTGCGCCTCTTTGACATCGAACGCCGCCTCGGCTTTTTCGATCAGGCCAAGCATGTCGCCCATGCCGAGGATGCGCCCGCTGAGGCGATCCGGCGCGAAGATTTCTACGCCGTCAATCTTCTCGCTCGTCCCCAGAAACTTGATCGGGACGCCGGTGACGGAGCGCATCGAGATGGCCGCGCCGCCGCGCGCGTCGCCGTCCACTTTGGTGAGAATGAGGCCGGTCAGCCCCACCTGTTTGTTAAACCCTTCGGCGATGCGAACGGCCTCTTGCCCGGTCATCGCGTCGGCCACGAGCAGAATTTCGTCGGGCGCGGTGCGCATTTTGATCGCCGCGACTTCGCCCATCATGGCTTCGTCAATTTGCAGACGACCGGCGGTGTCAAGAATGACGACGCTGTAGCCGATGTCGGCGGCGTGCTTGACGGCCTTGACGCACAGGTCGGGCGGCGAGTCCGGGCCGGTGAACACCGGCACGTCAATCTGCGCGCCGAGCGTCTTCAGTTGTTCCGCCGCCGCCGGGCGATACGGGTCGGCGGCGACTAGCAGGGGGCTGCTGCCTTGAGATCGAAGCCAGCGCGCCAGCTTGGCCGCCATCGTCGTCTTGCCCGCGCCTTGCAAGCCCACCAGCATGATCGCGCGCGGCGGCTGGCCTTTGAGATTCAGTTTTCCAGGTTCACCCAGCGTGGCGATCAGTTCTTCGTGAACGATCTTGATCACCTGCTGGCCTGGGTTGAGCGCGCGCGACACTTCTGCGCCGATGGCCCGCGCCCGGACGCGCGCCAGAAATTCTTTGACGACGGTGAAGTTGACGTCGGCTTCCAACAGCGCCAGGCGCACTTCGCGCAAGGCGGCGTCCACGTCGGCCTCGTTCAGTTTGCCGCGCCGCGAGAGCTCCTTGAAGACGTTTTGTAATTTGTCGCTAAGGTTCTTGAACATCGGCGCGGACGGCAACAGACAAAATACGACGGGGCAGGCGCGGCCCCGTCAACAGTGTGAGATTGTAACGCGGGGAGGGGGATACGTCAAGTTGATTTTCAAGACTTGAGAGAAGTGTATTTCGCGGCCATCTTTTTTACCGTGTTTGCCCCGCGTAGTGTTGACGGCCGGCGGAGAGTCTTCTCAAGCACCGCATTGGAAAAGGTGGATTCACTTTGCTTCTTGCGACACAACCAGTAAATCTCACGTCCATGAACATGGAAGGTATCAATTTCCGTTCTCAGTGCCATCAGCTTTTTCCTGGACGGGTCGTCGAGCGTATCGGCCAGGAATGCAATGTTAAGCGCCACTGCCACATCGAGTTCGGGTTGTGGGAAAGGCTTGTAATTCGCGATGTCGGCTAATTCTGCATCGGTCCTGGTGAACGTGGCAACTTCATAACCCAGCGCTTCTCGCAGTCTGTTCTCGATTTTCTTTTCAAGCAGTCCGGCATTCTTCGAGGCCGCCTCAAACACCACATTACCACTGGCAATAAACGTTTCAACACTTGAATAGCCGAGTGACTCGAAGAGTTGCCTCAAGTGATCCATCTTGACGGTGTGACCGCCGACGTTGACTGCTCGAAGGAATGCAATCCATCGCGACATAGCGTGAGTTCCTAAGATCTCACATGCCCCTGAAAGCTAGGGCGAAGGAAATTGTATTGGCTGCCCCATGAACGATAATTGACAACCACAGATTACGCCGGGTCATCAAGTACAACCCTGCATAGAGTAGTCCGGCTAAGGAACTTCCGAAAATGAAACCAAAACTGTATATCCCGTGACCTATGCTAAACATTAGGGCGCTCACCAAGAGGCTGATCCCCCAACCCAGTTTATTGCAGCCGAAGAGATCTGTCAGACGATTTAGCACAAAGCCCCGATAAACC
>CAYYCF010000368.1:0-2625 GCA_964470235.1 uncultured Anaerolineales bacterium
CACTGCCGTCGGCATTCATCGTCCAAATATCGAAACTCGTGCCGCGATCCGATTCAAACGCGATCTTCGCGCCGTCCGGCGACCACGCCGGGTTCACGTCGGATTTAGTGTTGTTCGTCAACTGCGTCAATCCGGTGCCGTCCACGTTCATCACAAAAATTTCGTTGTCGCCGTCTTTGTTGGAATGGAAGGCGACTTTCTTGCCGTCCGGCGACATGGCCGGCGCGCCTTCTACTACAACGGCTTCGCCCACCAGTAGATTCTGATTTGCCAAATTGCCGTCGCCGGTGACGATGAAAATATCGTCGTTGTTGCCTAGCGGGTTAGAGACGTAAACGATATGGCCGCTGAGCGAGGGCGGCAGGGTGGCGCTGGCGCCGCTGCCGGTGGCGGTGGCAGTGGGCGTGGGGATCGAAGACGTGGCCCCGCCCTGGCGCGTGGGCGAGGGCAACGGAGCCGGCCCGCCTGGTGTATCGGTGGGGCGCGCCGTCTCAATTTGTATCGGCGGCAAAGTCGCCGAAGGCTCGACGATCAATATCGCTTCCGTCGCCGTCGGCTCGAACGTGGCCGTCCACTCTGGCGCTAGAGTCGGTATGAGCGGCGTGTCGGTGGGGGTGGCGATGACGGCCAGAGCGGGGAGAGTCGGCGGCGGAAATGGATTGAGCGCGTATGGGTTGATGACCGTCAGCCCGTAATATCCGCACAGCCAGGCGCTGGCGATCAAACAGCCGGCCGTCAGAAAATTCACCAGAAGCGATCCGTAGCGCGCCCCACGGCGTGGAGCGTCGGAAGAGTAGTTGTCCATAAGCGGAGAGTATAGATTGGAGTGTGTTTAGGCGCAACTCATTTTTCACCGCCGAGTTCGCAGAGAACGCCGAGGATTAACCGCAAAGATACAAAGATGTAATGTTCTCTGCTCCATCAACGTTTTCGACCGTCAGGGTTGTAGCTGCGCCAGGATCGAGTCGAGTATCTGCGCGCCCGTCTGCCCCGTGCGGCCGGAAACGGCCTGCGCCAGATCGCGGCGGAAGGCCGGGGGGAGATCGTCGCCGGTGGCTTCACCGGCCAACAGTGCCGCGCGCAATCCGTTGGCAATAGCGCAGCGCGGTTCGGGGCGCGACAAGTCTTCGTGCTTGAACGCGCTCGAGGTGTACATGCGTTGGCGGAAGTATCCGGCGGCCAGCAATGCGGCCAGTCGATCCAAACGCTCGCGTCCGGCGCGTGCCAATCCATGCTCGATCAAAAACTGATTCGCGTCCACCTGCCCCAACGTGACGCGCGCGTAATCGTTGCGGACTTGCCACGGGTCGACGTTCACCTGCTCCGCTTCGGCCACGTATCGATCGTCAATGTTGTTGGCCAGGTTGTCGAAGGCGCGGCGAAGCGCGCCCTTCCAGTTCGACGCGCCGGGCGTGCATTCGCAACCGGCGGCGAACCGCCCCAGCCCGTGCGGACACGACCACGAGCTGTACTCTCTGACGGTGATCTCGCTCTGCGGGGGATTGTCGCGCAAGTCGCGCGCCAGCGTGGTGACGGCCTGGCCGGCGGCGTTGGCTTCGTACGACAACAACCAGTGAAGAAAATGTTCTTCGCCCGAATGATGGTGGCCGAACGTTTCGCCTTCGACGGCCACCAACGTGAGCCGCGCCCCCCCTTGCCCCCCCGTTATCGACGGGGGGGCGCGGCGAGCCGCCAACGTGTTCCGCGCCCAACGCCCGGCCCCGCCCAACGATTCGATGTTGAACGCTAATTGATCGGACAGTCCGTTGTCGCGCACGTAGACGGCGAGCCGGCCCCCGTCCGGCAAGTTCACCCAATACGGCCCGCTCCCGTCCGTCGCGCCGTCCACTTGCGTCTCGCCCAGGATCGTGAATTGGATTCCGAGATCGTGAACGATTTGCAGCGTTTCTAAATCAACGGCCATTTCGGGCAGCCACAACCCGACGGGCGGGCGGCCATAGCGATGCGCAAAGGCCGTCATGCCCCACTTCACTTGCGACACCCGATCGCGCTTGCGCGCCAGCGGCAGGATCGTGTGATGTGACGGAGTCATCAGGGCGTTGCCCACGCCGTGCTGTTCGGCATAGGCGTGGTCGGCGTCTATAATCAGGCGATAGGTGTTCGGCGCGCGCGTGTCCATCCAGCGCAGCAGCGTCGCGCCTACGTCGAACGACATGAGATTGAAATTGCCCAGCTCAGCATTTGGCAGATAACACTCCGCCGCCACTTTTTCGTTCCAATTGTCGTAAGGCTCTGCGCCTGGCTCGTGGCCGATCTCATCCGCGCCCAAACGGTCGGCAAAGGGGTTGCCGCGCGGCGGTTGATAGAAGTGCGCGTGGAGGCAGAAGGAAGGCATGGGTTACGGAACAGAACAATCTCTGGTGAACCCGCAATTCTGGCGGATCAGACCTGACAAGTCTTGTCCAGTGGCTATTGTGCATCAGAGGAGAGGGAAAGGCAAATGAGGAGCGAGCACCCTTCGGTTATTAAAGACCCGAAGGGTTTTGGTCTTACGCGAGTGCTATAATCATCCTTGAGCAAAGGAGAATTTTAATATGACTCTCTCGTTGACTCCAATCAAACTTCCCATTCAAGACTGGGATCGCATTTTGCAATTGGGCGCTG
>CAYYCF010000369.1:0-2615 GCA_964470235.1 uncultured Anaerolineales bacterium
CAAACCGCCCCTCGCTCACCCGCACCTCCAACCGTTCGCCGGCCGCCACTTGGGCCGGCGCGCGGATCACTTCCGCCGATCCGGCGCGGGTGACGATGGCGAACCCCCGTTGCAGAATGGCAAGCGGGTTGAGTGACACGAGCCGGAGCGAGAGTCCCTCAACCCGTTGGCGATCCAGCGCCAAACGATGGCCGAGCGCCGAGAGGGCGCGCAGAGCAACGTCGTCCAGCCGTTGACGCGAGTTGCCGAGCGCGGCCCGGGGTGAGAGTCCGCGCAACACCGCAATCTTTTCCGCCAGCGCCCATTTGTGTTGGCGCACGGCGTTGAGCGTCGCGGCGGCCAATCGCTCTCGCAAATCGCGCAAGTCGGCGGCGAGTTCGGCGCGGTCGGGAGTCGCCAGTTCGGCGGCGGCAGAAGGCGTTGGGGCGCGAACGTCGGCGGCAAAATCGGCCAGGGTGAAATCAGTTTCGTGCCCCACGCCGGAGATCACCGGCGCGGCGGAGGCGGCAATGGCGCGCGCGACCCGTTCGTCGTTGAAGGCCCACAGGTCTTCAATAGACCCGCCGCCGCGCGCGACGATGATCACATCGGGATGCAATGAATTGGCGGTGGCCAGGGCCTCGATAATTCTCGGCGGCGCGTCGCTGCCCTGCACCGGAGTCGGACACAGGATCACCTCCAGCGCCGGCCAACGGCGGCGGATGATGTTGAGCATGTCGCGCAGAGCCGCGCCGGTGGGCGAGGTGACAAGCGCCAGACGTTGCGGTCGGGGCGGGAGAGGCCGTTTACGCGCCGGATCGAAAAGCCCCTCGGCTTCGAGTTTCGCTTTGAGTTGAATGAACTGCCGGAACAGATCGCCTTCGCCCGCGATTTGCAGCCAGTCGGCGTACAGTTGATACTGCCCGCCGGCTTCGTACACGCCGATGGCCCCGTGCGCTTCAACGCGGTCGCCTTCGCGCGGGCGATAGATCAATTTTGCGGCTGGCCCTTTCCACATGACACAGCGAAGGGCCGCGGACGAATCTTTGAGCGTGAAATACAAATGGCCGGACGCCGGGCGCGAGAGATTGGAGATTTCGCCGACGACGACCAACTCTTTCAAGCGGTAGTCCGTTTCCAACGCCGAGCGGATGTAGCGAGTGAGATCGCTCACCGTCCAAGTATCATTCATCGCGAATGATCGTAGCCTACGCCGGAGGGCGTGTCAAATACGGTTTTTGGCAAAGGTTATAATCAAGCTATGAACCCCCAAACCTGTGGTGAGCGCAGTCGAACTATCCCAATAGCCAAATCCCAAATTAAAACTCTTGCGCGCAGATCAATTATTGCCGTACAGGGCATGTTGGGATTTGGGATTTGGGGTTTGGGATTTTTTCTTTCCGCCTGCGCCGTCACGCCCTCACCCACCGCCGCGCCGCCTCTCGACGTCACCGCCACGCCCACTTCGGCGCTCAATCCCGACGCCACTTTTCAACCACTGCCAACCACCGCGCCGCCGGCGCAACAACTGCGCTTGTGGCTGCCGCCGCAATTCGCACCCTCGTCGGACACCACGGGCGGCAAAGTTTTGTTGGCCGAACTCTCGGCCTTTGAGGAGGATCACCCGGGCTGGCAGATTGATGCGCGGATCAAAACCGTCACCGGCGAAGGAGGATTGATCAACTCATTGCAGACGACTCTCCGTGCCGCGCCGAATCTCGGCCCGGACGTGATCGCGCTCGACAGCCTCATGTTGATGGAGGCCGCCCCCGTTGTTCAGCCTCTCGACACGACCCTCGCCGACGACGACCTGGCCGACTTTTATCCTTTTGCATTGCAAGCGGCGCGCGTGAACAACCAACTCGACGGCCTGCCGTTTGCCGCCGACGCGCTTGGGCTGGCTTATTCGACCACGGCTTACGCCGTTCCTCCGCAGACGTGGATTGACTTACACGACGTCGGCCCGTTGTGGTTGCCGCTGGCTGATCCCGCCGCTCTTGTCACACTGCAACAATATCTGGCGCTGGGCGGCGCCCTGACCGACGCTGCCGGTCAGCCTTCCATTGATGAGTCTCTATTGGCGGAAGTGCTGGCGCATTATCAAGTGATGCAGATCGCCGGATCACTGCCCGCCGCTTCGTTCAGCGTGAGCGACTCATCGCAAACGTGGACGACCTTCCGCGAGAATCGGGCGGTGGCGGCTTCGGCCTTTGCCGGTCAATACTTGGCCGACCGGACTCGGGTGACGGCCACAGCCTTCACGCTTCTTCCCACTCGCGACGGCAACCGATTGACCTTTGCGAGCCAATGGAATTTTGCGCTGGTGACGACCGATCCGGCGCGGCAAGCGGTGGCGCTCGATCTCATGCGCTGGCTCACCGCGCCGGACAACTTGGGGGCGTGGACGTTTGCCGCCAATGTATTGCCCACGCGTTCCGGCGCGTTAGCCGTGTGGGGCGATCCCGGAACCAAGGCCATCGCCGGTGAAGCATTGGCCGCCGCCGTCCCCATGCCATCATCGGAATTGTTAGCCGTCATTGGCCCGCCGGTGACGGCGGCGGTGCAAGCAGTGTTGAAAGGCCAAGCTACGCCGGAGGAAGCGGCGAAGAGGGCGGCAGAAATGATTGCTCAGAAAT
>CAYYCF010000370.1:0-2611 GCA_964470235.1 uncultured Anaerolineales bacterium
ACGTTCAAGAAGCCGCCGTTGATCTTGGGGCATGAGGCCTCCGGCACGGTGGCCCCTCCTGTCCCCCTCCCGTCGCCGACGGGGGGGGCTGGGGGGGGCTGGAACGAAGGCGACCGCGTTCTTCTGCCCGCCGTGTACGGGTGCGGCCACTGCCGCATGTGCCGCTTGGGGCGCGAGAACATCTGCGAAAACATGATGTTCTTCGGCAGCAGCGTGGACGGCGCGTACGCCGAATACGTGATCGCTCCGGCGAAGGACGCCATCCCTTTTCCCGATGATCTGCCGTTGATCGAAGGCGCGATCATCGCCGACGCGATCACGACTCCGTATCACGCTGTTGTGAATCGCGGGCGGGTTCAACCTGGGGACGCGGTCGTGATCTTCGGTTGCGGCGGCATCGGGTTGAATTGCGTGCAGTTCGCGGCGGCGGTGGGCGCACAGGTAATCGCGGTCGACATTATGGATGCAAAACTGGAATGGGCGCGCAAACTGGGGGCGAAGGCGGCGGTGAATCCGAATTCGGTGGAGCGGTTGGATAAGGAATTGAGGAAGTTGACGGGCGGCGGCGCGGATGTGGCCTTCGAGTGCATAGGCAACCCGGCCACTCAGGAGCAGGCATTTGCCTCGGTGCGGACGGGCGGGCGGTTCGTGGTCGTCGGCTCATCCGACAAACCGATGATGCTCAACACCGGCAAGGTGATGTTTCGCGAAATCGAGATCATCGGTTCGCTCGGCTGTCGCGCGGTGGATTATCCGCGGGTGCTGGAACTGGCGCGGCAGGGGCGGATCAAAATCGCCGAACTGGTGACGGCGAAGTTTCCGTTGGATGAAATCAATAGCGCGCTTGATCTACTGCGTAGGGGCGAGGGGATCAGGTCGGTGATTGTTCCGTAGTTGGTACACGTGTACACAAGTAGACAGGTACACAGGGACTTGCCTACTTGTCTACTTGTCAACTTGTTTACCTCAATGCTCATAGACTTTCATGTTCACGTATCGCGTACCGAGCACGAGCGCCCGTGGGTGCTGGATTTCATTAAGAGTCAATATCAGGGCGAGGGCGATATCTGGAACGTGGTTGACGATGTTGTGACGCCGGAAAAACTGCGCCCGTTTTTGCAGTTGCACGGCATTGATTGGGCCGTCGCGCTAGCCGAAGTCAATCCGGCGACTACCGGCGTCACGCCGAATGAATTCGTGGCCGACTTGTGCGCGCAGGCGAACGCTTTGCCCGACCCGGCCAGCGGCCCGCGCGGACGGCTGATTCCGTTTGCGAGCGTCAATCCGTTCGTCGTCAACGATCTGGGACAGGAGCTCGAAAGGCTGGTCAAGGAGTTTGGCTTCGGCGGTTTCAAAGTGTATCCGGTGTATCAGCACCACTACGCCAACGACAGCCGCATGTATCCGTTGTACGCCAAAGCGCAGGAACTGGGCGTGCCTATGTTGGTGCACACCGGGTCGTCGGTGTTCAAAGGCGCGCGGATCAAATACGGCGACCCGCTGCATCTGGACGACGTGGCGATTGATTTTCCAAAGTTGAATATTCTCATGGCGCATTCGGGCCGGCCGTTCTGGTACGCGCAGGCATTTTGGATGGCGCGACAACACAAAAACGTTTACATGGAAATTTCCGGCCTGCCGGGGAAGAAACTGCTCGAATATTTTCCCGAACTCGAACGCCTGGCCGACAAAGTGGTGTACGGCTCGGATTGGCCTGGTAATCCTGATTTGCGGCGCAACGTGGAAGCCATAGAGGCCTTGCCGCTGAAGGGCGAGACGAAAGAAAAAATTTTGTGGAAGAACGCGGCGCGAGTTTTGGGAGTCGAGGTGCGGGGGTGAGTTTTACCGCAGAGTGCGCAAAGCTCGCGGAGATTTTCGTCAACGGATGAAACGGATTTAACGGATGTTTTCATGGTCTTCTTTATCAGTTCCATCCGTTGCATCCGTTGACGACTCTTCTCTGCGCTCTCCGCGAACTCTGCGGTGAACAGAGGCTGTTGATGAAGCAACTCTTATCCGGCAATGAAGCCATCGCGCGCGGCGCGTGGGAAGCGGGGGTCAAATTTGCCTCCGGCTACCCCGGCACGCCCAGCACCGAGATTCTCGAAACGCTGGCGAAGTATCCCGAAGTGGACGCGCAGTGGTCGGCCAACGAAAAGGTCGCGTTCGAGGAAGGCATGGGCGCGGCCATCGGCGGGCTGCGGGTGTTGGTCACGATGAAAATGGTCGGCCTTAACGTGGCCGCTGATCCGTTCATGGTCTTTCCGTATGCCGGAACGAACGGCGGCTTCGTCGTCATCTCCGCCGACGACCCCGGCATGCACTCCTCGCAAAACGAGCAGGACAACCGTTACCTGGCGCTGATGGCGAAAGTGCCGGTGCTTGAGCCTTCGGACGCGCAGGAGTGCAAAGGCTTTATCCGTCTGGGGTTGGAACTCTCGGAGCGTTTCAATACGCCGGTGATGCTGCGGACGACGACGCGGCTGGCGCATCACAAAGGGCTGGTCGAACTGGGCGAGCGAGTCGAAGTTGAGCGCCGAGAGTTCACGCCCGATGCCAAAAGATTCTCCGTTCCGATCTATCGCAAACTTCGCCGCCCGGAAGTGGAAAA
>CAYYCF010000371.1:0-2603 GCA_964470235.1 uncultured Anaerolineales bacterium
TGGCATTTGTCGCGCCTGCGGAGGCGCGGGCGGCCGGAGTCGATCCATGATCGCTTGAATCGCCGAAAGGATTTGTTGCGTGGAGAGTCCGACGGCGAGGATGATGGCGATGATCCACCAGGCGACCACGGCCACAATGGCGCCGCCGGCGCCCAGGCTGTCGAGCAGTGTTTTCAAAATGCCCGCGCCGATGTAACCGCCGCCCTGGCCTTGTTCGGCGAGGGCGTAGAGTTCGTCGGGCGTGAGGGCGAAAAAGAAATGAAGCGACACCAGGGCGACGACGTACAAAAGAATGAAACCCAGCACACGCTCCGGCGCGATGCGCGGCAGTTTGTCGCCGAAGTGGCGCGCGATGATCCAGCCGCCGAGGGCGATGATGCCGACCGGCGCGAGGTAACGTCCCAGCCCGAAAAGTTGGCCGAGCAAGTTAAGGATGGGGCCGGTGATGGCGCTGTTGGTGGGCGAGAGGAAGGCGAGGGTGATCAAAATGCCGGAGAGGACGAGCAGGATTCCGGCGATGTCGAGTTTTTGATCGAGGGTGAGCCCCTGCGGCGGAGGCGGCGCGCCTTTTTTTCCGCGGGGCGAGCGGCCCCCTGGCGGCTTGCCGCCGCTTTTTTGATCCTTCGGTTTGCCGCCGTCTCGCTTCGGCGCTTTGCCTTTATCAGATTTACGGGACCAGGGGAGGAAGCTCATGTCGTATAGAATTACACGCTGACCACGAAGATATTTGAACCGCGAAGGCGCAAAGAACGCTAAGGCTGAAGGATACGGAACAAAAAGCTTCGCGCCCTTTGCGTCTTCGCGGTGAATTGGGTTGCGGCTGGAAGCCGTGCCAAGAATTCAAAGGATTATAGCACGGGTGTTTCGATAAAATAGAGGCTGTGCTAGAATAAAATACGATGGCCGAAGTAACGCCTCTGCTCAAGAAAATTCATCTCTTCATCGCCATGACGGACGAGGAGTTGAAAAGACTCGCGCCGCAGTTCGAGGAAGTGTCGTTCAAAGCGGGCGAGGTCGTGTTCAATCAGGGCGACGTGGCCGACGCATTTTACGTGATCCACAGCGGCAAGGTGGACGTGATCGCCATCAACGCGTTGACCGGCTCTGAGCGCAAACTGGCCACACTGGTTCCGGGCGATTACTTCGGCGAGCGTGGAGTAGCGAAAGGCGGCGCGCGTTCAGCCACCGTCCAAGCCGCCACCGACGTGACGCTGTTCAAACTGAGCCGCGACCATTTTCACACATTCATTGGCCGTAACCCAAGAATCAAACCGCACTTACAGGTTGCCCTGCAGTCGCGCAACTATGCGCGGAGCGCCAACTTCAAGTGGCTGCGCGAAGATGAGGTGGTTTACCTTGTCACTCTCCGCCACCGGGTTTTTCTACTGCAAATGCTTGCCATCCCATCGGCAGTGATGTTGGGCTTCGTGTTGGCGATGGCGCTCATGCTGTTTCTGAAATTGCCCACGCCCTGGCTCGTTGCGCCATGCATTCTGGCGCTCGTCGACCTGGCTTGGCTGAGATGGAACTGGGCGGATTTTCACAACGACTGGTACGTGGTCACCAACCAGCGGGTGGTGGACATTGACAAGATTGCGCTGATCTACGACAGCCGCGCCGAAGCGCCCATTCAATCGGTGACGAACACTGCTCTGAAAACGACCGAGTGGGGCCGCCAACTGGGATACGGCGACGTGATTGTCAACACCTTCTCCGGGCCCATCACGTTTCACAACGTGCCCAACCCGCAAGCCACCACCGATATGGTTTTGGAGCAAGTGAACCGGGCGCGCGGCCAACTGAGAGGGATGGACCGCGACGCCTTGAGGAACTCCATCCGGCAGACGATGGGTTTGCCGGTTTCTGCTCCGCCAAAGAAGGCCGAAGAAAAAAAGGAGGAGCCTAAGCGTCGCGGCGTGTTGGATAGTTTGTTGAAGTCAATTGACATCAAAGTGCGCGAGCAGAAGGGCGACACCATCATTTATCACAAACACATTTACGTGTTGTTTCTAAACGTGGGCGCGCCGTTGGCAGGCTCGGCGGCAGTCATCATCATCGCCGTCTTGCGCCTCCTCAACCTGTTCTCGTTTCCCGACTTGTTGATTACAGGTGTCGTGGCGCTGGCGCTATTGTTGGTTTTCGGCGTGGCGATGTGGTATCAGTACGAGGACTGGAAGAACGACGTGTACATGGTGACGAACACGCAAGTCTTCGACATCGAGCGCAAGCCGTTCGGAGTGGAGCAACGCCGCGCCGCCAACCTAGACGCGGTGCAGAATGTGAGTTTTGTGCGGCCCAGTTTCATTGCCAACCTGTTGAACTACGGCACGGTGACGTTAACTGCCGGGCCGGGCGGCGAGATGAAGTTCTTCGACGTGTTTGATCCGCTGGGCGTTCAACAGGATATTTACCGGCGGCGAGAGGTGTTGAACACTAACAAATCCATTGCCGCCGCGAAACAACGCCACGAAGAGATGGGAACGTATATGAGCGTGTTCTACGAGATCATGGAAGAGGAAAGAAAGAAGAGAGAGGGAAAGGTCTAATCTCGCCTTCGTAGCCCGACCGAATCGGAGCCAAACAAGATTTTTTGAACCGCGAAG
>CAYYCF010000372.1:0-2602 GCA_964470235.1 uncultured Anaerolineales bacterium
ACCGCTGATCTCAACCGTCCCCTGGAATTACTTGACCGCCGCAACAGTGTATGATTGCTGGCAGAAGGAACGCAAGCGTGTCTCAATTGCAAACCCTCGAAATCCCCGTCTCCGGCATGGACTGCGCCGAATGCACTCAGCACGTTCAGAAAGCGATTGCGATGCTGAACGGCGTGCAATCGGTGAACGTGTTCCTCGCCTCCGAGAAAGCCATCGTCCGGCTCGATCCGGTCCTCACCGGGCGCGATGCCATCCGCCGGGCGATTGAAAGCGCGGGCTACGGAATTAAGGATGAAGGCGGAGGGCGGAAGGCAGAAGAAGATCGCATTCGTACTTCATCCCTTCGGCACGCTTCGCGTCAGGGCAGGCTCTTCATTCTTCAGCCTTCATCCTTTTTCCTCCTTTTCGGCTTGGCGCTGTTCATCGTCGTCGTCGGCGAATGGTTCGGGCTCCTCGACCGCCTCACCGAACTCGTGCCGTTCCCGGTCGGCCTGCTCGTCGTCGTCATCGGCGGCTGGCCGATCTTCCGCAACGTGGTGCGCACGGCGCTCAGGCGGCAAGTGATCGCGCATACCTTGATGAGTCTGGGTGTGTTGGCCGCGCTGGCCGTTGGACAGTGGGCCACTGCCGCCATCGTCGTGTTCTTCATGCGCGCCGGAGATTTCACCGAAAATTTCACCACGAATCGCGCCCGTCATGCCGTGCGCGATCTGTCGGCCATGGCGCCGCAGACGGCGCGCATCGAACGCGGCGGCGCGGAGGTCGAAGCCCTCATCGCCGAAGTGCGAGTCGGCGACACGGTGATCGTCCGCCCTGGCGAAAAAATTCCAGTGGACGGCGAGGTGATCGCCGGGCAGGCGGCAGTCGATCAATCGGCCATCACCGGAGAATCAATGCCGGTCGAAGCCGGACCTGGCGCGAAAGTTTTTGCCGCTACCATCGCCCAACTCGGCAGTTTGCGCGTGCGCGCCCTGCGCGTCGGCGCGGACACGACCTTTGGCCGCGTGGTCAAATTGGTCGAAGAGGCCGAAGCGAATCGCGCGGTAGTACAGCGCTTCGCGGATAAATTCACCGCCTACTATTTGCCCGTCGTCGCCGGCATCGCCGCGCTCACGTTGATCCTTCGCCGCGATCCGTTGGCAACCGCCGCCGTGCTGGTCGTCGCCTGCTCGTGTTCCATCGCGCTCGCCACGCCCATCGCCATGCTGGCTTCCATCGGCGCGGCGGCCAAGCGCGGTCTGCTGATCAAAGGCGGGAAATATCTGGAAAGCCTGGCCCGCGCCGACGTGTTGTTGATTGATAAAACCGGCACGTTGACGATGGGACGGCCGGAAATTGTTGACGTTGTGGTAATGAACAATGAAACAACCCCGGCACTTGCATCCGGGGCAAGTGTGAACAATGAACAATTGTTGGGGTTGGCGGCGTCGGCTGAAAGGTATTCGGAGCATCCGCTGGCCGAGGCCGTGCGCGCCGCCGCGCGGTCGCGGCATATCGTGCTGGCCGAGCCGACCGCGTTTGACTCAACCCCTGGCATGGGCGTGCGCGCCACGATCAACGGCAGCGTGATCACGGTCGGCAATCGCCGCATGAATTCTGCAGCGCCGGATTTCATCCTGCGCCGCGCCGCCGATCTCGAATCGCAGGGCAAGACTCTGCTCTTCGTCGCCCGCGACGGCGAACTGATCGGGTTGCTTGCCGCCGCCGACACCCTGCGCCCCGAAGTGCCGCGCGCCCTGGAGTCGGTGCGCGCGTTGGGATTGAAACACGTCGAACTGCTCACCGGCGACAACGACCGCGCCGCCGCCGCGCTGGCGGCGCAACTCGGCGTGCAGTGCCGCGCGAACCTTTTGCCCGAAGACAAGATCGCCATCGTGAAAGAATACCAAGCCAAAGGCCGCACGGTGGTGATGGTCGGCGACGGCGTGAACGACGCGCCGGCGTTGGCGCAAGCCGACATCGGCATGGCGATGGGCGCGGTCGGCGCGGACATTGCGCTCGAAGCGGCGCACATTGCCCTGATGCGCGACGACTGGTCGCTGGTGCCGCAAGTGTTCGGCATCGCCCGCAAAACAATGAGCGTGGTGAAGATGAACTTGATCTTCACCGCCGTTTACAACGTCGCCGGACTCTCCCTGGCGGCCTTCGGCCTCATCCCGCCTATCCTCGCCGCCGCCGCCCAATCGCTCCCCGACCTCGGCCTCCTCGCCAACTCCTCGCGCTTGCTCCGGCAGAGATAAGAAGCAAACTGGCAACTGCTCGGGCCGTCTTTGCAAACAACTCAAGAAATCCGCAGATGTCGCAGATGTACACAGATGGTTTTCTTTCATCTAACGAGCGCGAAGCCCGCCCTTCGGCGGGCTGAGGCAGTCGGCGAAGGCCGACTTTGCGCTCTCGTAGGCGCAGTTTCAACTGCCGCAACCAACAAATGAAACTCGCCCCGGCCATCATGGCCAAAGCGCCGCAAGCCGGAAAAACAAAAACGCGCCTGTGCCCGCCGCGCGATAGGCCGTGTTGAAACACAACTGCGTGCGCTGCATGGCATAGCCGAATGGCAGGCCGATGAGCGCGCCGAGAGTGGCAACGGCGAGGAGAGGCATGA
>CAYYCF010000373.1:0-2592 GCA_964470235.1 uncultured Anaerolineales bacterium
CCGTCATTGCCATCTCAGAGTCGCTCGCCGCCTTTACGCGAGATGTCGAAGGAGCGCCTGCCTCGAAAATCACCCGCATCTATTACGGGATCGATCCGGCAGAGTTGACAATCCGGGCAGAGGCAGGCGCATTACGAACCGGACTGGGCTTGGGCGCAACAACCCCACTGGTGGCCGCTGTTGGCCGCTTAACGGCGCAAAAGGGATTTCCATTCTTGATTGAGGCTTTTGCGCGTGTTCTGAAATCGCAACCGGATGCGCGGTTGGTCATCGCCGGTGATGGCGAACTCCATTCCGCACTGGAAGCGCAAGCAGATGCGTTGGGTATTTCGCAGTCGGTTCGATTTCTTGGCTGGCGGAACGACGTTCCGTCGCTGATGGCCGATATGGATGTATTGGCCGTGCCGTCGCTGTGGGAAGGTTTTGGTTTAGTGACTCTGGAAGCGATGGCGTTGAGCAAACCGATCATCGCCAGCGGCGTAAGCGCGTTGCCAGAGATCGTCGTTCACGGTGAAACGGGGCTGCTCGTCCCGCCCGGCGACTCGACGGCTTTGGCCGATGCGCTTACACTGCTGCTGAACGATGCGGACCGGGCGCGGAAAATGGGCGAACGCGGGCGGGCGAGACTGGAAAAAGAATTCACGGCTGATCGCATGGCAAAGCAACATGTGGAAGTGTATAGATCACTGATGGCAGATAGCCGATAGCCCGTCGCCATCTGCAATCTGTTAACTGCCAACAAATCATGTGCGGCATTTGTGGTGTCATTCATTTTGACGGTTCTCCGGCGGCGGAGGCCGACGTGCGCCGAATGGTGGAAGGCATCCACCATCGCGGCCCCGATGATTCCGGCACGTGGTGCGTGGACGGGGTAGGGCTGGGCAATACTCGACTGGCGATCATTGACTTGAGCGCGGCGGGGCATCAGCCTCTTTCGAATGAAACGGGCGACGTGTGGATCGCGTTCAACGGCGAGATATACAATTTTCAATCGCTCCGCGCCGATGTCGAAACGCGCGGCCATACGTTTCGTTCGCGCACCGACACCGAAACCGTCGTCCACCTTTTTGAGGAGCGCGGCATTGATTGTTTGCGTTTGCTGCGCGGCATGTTCGCGCTAGCCATTTGGGATGGGCGAAGCCGTGAGCTGTGGCTGGCGCGCGACCGGTTGGGGAAGAAGCCGTTGTATTACTACGACGACGGCAGACGATTGATCTTCGGCTCGGAGATCAAATCCATTCTGGCCCATCCGGGTGTGCCGCGTGCGCTCAACCGGCATGTCTTGCCATTGTATCTGGCTTACGGTTACGTCCCCGCGCCGGAGACGATCTTCGACGGCATACGCGCGTTAATGCCGGGATGCTGGTTGAAGGCGAAAGCGGGCAGTGTTGAGGTGCGTGAATATTGGTCGGCGCCCTCGGCGCAGAAACAACCGGTTGCCGCTCCCCGCAGTGAAGGCGAATGGATTTCGGCGCTCCTCGATCAATTGCGCGAAGCGGTGCGTCTGCGATTGATCAGCGACGTTCCGCTTGGGGCTTTTTTGTCCGGCGGATTGGATTCAAGCGCCGTGGTGGCCTTGATGGCCGAAGCAGCATCCGGTCCGGTGAAGACGTTTGCCATCGGGTTCAGCGGCGAGCCGTCCTATGACGAAACGGCTTACGCGCGCGCGGCAGCCAATTACCTTGGCACGGATCACCACGAGTTCATTGTCGAGCCGCAAATGATCGATCTGGCGCCGAAGTTGGCCTGGCATTTTGATCAGCCGTTTGGTGATTCGTCGGCCATTCCGACGTACCTTGTTTCCAAGCTGGCGCGCGACCACGTTACGGTGGCGCTCACGGGCGACGGCGGCGACGAGTTGTTTGCGGGCTACGAACGTTTCCGCGCGGCGCGACTGGCCGGGCAGTATCAACGCCTGCCGGGATGGATTCATCGCGGGGTGACGGCAGTGGCGGCGCGTTGGCCGCAAGGCACGGGGTATCGCGATCTCGGAAGGCGCACATTGCGGTTCGTGGCGGCGGCGCGCCTGCCCTTGGCCGAGCAATATCTCGGCTGGGTCGGCGTCATGTCGCCGGAATTGGTGAACGACGTGTTGATCGAACGCGGCGCGCATAGCTTGACGCAATTCGAATCTTACTTTCACATCGCAAACGACGGCGACCCGCTTCCGACTCTGTTGGACGTCAACATGCGCTCGTACCTGCCTGACGATCTTTTAATCAAAGCCGACCGCATGAGCATGGCGGCATCGCTCGAAGCGCGGTCGCCTTTTCTGGATCACGTCTTGGTGGAATTTGCGGCAACGCTTCCGGCTTCGCTCAAACTGCGGGGCGCGACCGGGAAATACATTTTGAAACGCGCCTTCGAAGGCAAACTGCCGCGCGAGATCATTTATCGCCGCAAGCACGGCTTTGGCGTCCCTGTCGGGAAGTGGTTTCGCACGACACTCCGCGACTATCTCGGCGACACGGTGCTTTCGGAGCGCGCCCTGGGGCGTGGCCTACTGCGTGGCGAGGCCGTGCGCCGCTTGGTGACCGAGCATGTATCGGGCGAGCGGGATCACGGCCATGCGCTATGGACGTTGTTGATGCT
>CAYYCF010000374.1:0-2590 GCA_964470235.1 uncultured Anaerolineales bacterium
AGCGTGATCACCACCGACGAGTAAGCCAGCCGCTCGACGGCTGCGTCGTCCAGCCCCCTGTCTGCCAGCTCGTCCAGCGTGAGATTGCCGGTGACAATCGTCGGCAGTTTGCGATTGTGGCGCCGGCGCAGAATCCACCCAACCTTTTCCCAACCCCACGGCGCGGACACGTCGCCGAGGTCGTCCAGAGCAAGCACGTCCACGTCGCGCAGAGGAAACAGGAAATCGCCGTCCGACTCGCGTGCGTCGTAAATGCGCTTGAGCCGGTCGAGCATCTCGCCGGTTTCCACAAAGCGAACTTGCCTGCCGTCCGCGCGCGTCAGCTTGAGCAGGGCGACGGCGAGGTGCGATTTGCCGACGCCGCAGGGCCCGATGAGCGTCAGGCCCATGCCGGCCCCAAGATAATCTAGCGCATGATCAACGTACTCGCGCAATTCCGGCTTCCGCAGAGCGGGCGCAGACCAGTCGAGTGTGTCCAACGACTCGTCCACAAGAACGGGCGGCACGCCGATCTCGCTCCAGTCCGGCAGCTTGGGCGGTTCGTCTTCCGGATCGGGCGCGGTCTCTGCATCAACATCACCCATGCTTGAGTCGTCGTCGCCCCACACGACGAACTGCGCCTCGGCGGCGCGCCCGCTGACGCCGTTGAGCGTCCGCCGGAGCGTGGACAACAGGCGGTTCTCAAGCCAGTCCTTCGCGTATGAGTTCTCTACGCCGACGACGAACACGTTGGTGTCTGCGTCGTGCGAAAGCAGAATCGTGCCACGAAGCCACGTGTCAAAAGTGGATTTCGTCAATTGGATCTGCAATTCACCCAGCGCCGCTTGCCAAACTTGATTAGGTTCCATGCGTCTCTGTTGGCAGATAGCAGATTGCAAATGGCTTATCGCTTATCGCTATCGGCCATCAGCCATTGGCCATCGGCCATCACGCGTCAATCAACTCGTCCCATCGCCTCTGCTGCTTCTGCTTTTCCGCGCCCTTTCCGTTACGTGCTCGTTTCGCGGCCGACTCGCGCCGTGAGCGCACATCGGGCGGCCCGTTCTCAATCCAGTCGTCCAGCACGGCTTTGGCGTAAGCCAGTGGATCGTCAGCTTGCACCGCCAGCCGCAGGGCGCGCAGAATCCACGCCGCGCCGGTGGAATCGCGGGCGCGGGCGGCGGGGTCGCAACCGGCGGCCATCGCTGAGAGGCGTTTGATGTCGCCATTGCCCTGCGGACTCTTCCCCGCCAGGTTCGCGTAAAGCGCGACTGCATCGGCCAGTTCGGGCGACAGTTCGGCGTTTCCGGCTTCGGCATCGGCTGCCCCGTCGGCGACGGCTGCGGCTGGCGCGGCGTCGGCTTCCGGCTTGGGGGCTGCGGCATTCGGCTGATCGGAATTTCGGCTCAAATCGCGGGCGATGGCGGCGCAGTAGGCAAACTTGCGCGGACGACGCGGTCGGGAAAAAGCGTCGTCAATGGCGGCGAGGATGAGGCCCTCCCCGATCCCCTCCCGCCTCAAGCTAGCGAGCGCCTTGATGTCTTTGTCGTCGGGGATGTAGTCCGGCGTGTAGCGGCAAAAGCGCGCGAAGGCCGGATCGCCGGGAAGAATACTTTGGGGGGATGTTCCTCCTCCTCCCCTCCTCTTCTTCTATTTGTGCCCCATTCTGGTACACGGTATGTCCCATTTTGGTACACGGTGAAGGCAGATTCGCCATCCACCGTGTCCCTTTTTGGTACACGGTGTGCGTCGGTCTCTCTTCCGACAATCTCTTTTTTTATGGCAACGCTCCCCGAGAGAATGTAGATCGCGTTACCGTTGAAGCGTCCCTATAAACGGGTTTGAGCATCTTTGTTCAGCGCGCGCACGGTGAGGTGTCCGTTGACAGCAAGCCGTTTCGTGGCTCTGCCAACAGCTCTTCTGTCTTTGCCCAGAATATCGGCAATCGCCAAATCGGTGATATAGGCAAACAGCCGCCCGCGATCTCTCTCGGTCACTAGCCGGAATGGCTTGAGCAATGCTATGTCGTCATCGGCCAGCGGCCGCGCATGGAGACTGATGATGTTCAGCACCAAGTAGTCAATCGGATACTCGCCGAATTGTTGAATCCATCCGCCGGTGAGCGCGTCCGAGGTGACGCGGACGGAGATTTCCTTGTGCTCGCTCCAGCCGGGTTTGGCGGGATCGGCCTCTTCTCCGAGCGACTGCTCGTATTGAATGATGAAAGCCCGGCGCTTTGTCATACGGCTCTCCGCGTTGCGCACGGGTTCGGACGGGGTTTGGACGCTGTTTTCGGCGGTTTGTCAGGTTTGGGCGGTTCGGACGGCTCGGACGCTCCGCGCCGCATAAATTGCGCGATGAGGGTCGCCACCCGGCCGGGCGGGGCGGCTTCAAGCGCGGCGATGAGGCCGTCGTCGCGCCCCAGTTCCAACGTGATGCGCGTGCTGACGACAATGGAGCCGCCGGGTCGTCTCTGAAAATGGCGGTGCTTTCGAGTCATAGGTCCAATAAAGAGAGTTTCTTGGAGCAAGAAACCATCGTCACCGTTTCTTACTCCAAAAAACGTAGATGAACTCGGCGGCGGCGGCAGTCAGTTCGGTATCGTTGAAAC
>CAYYCF010000375.1:0-2562 GCA_964470235.1 uncultured Anaerolineales bacterium
CTTCCGCGACCGCGAACGCATTATGGACATCTTCGAGATGGTGTCCGGCCAGCGGATGATGACGTCGTACATCCGCCCCGGCGGCCTGTGGCGCGACGTGCCGGACGGCTTCGTGGAAACGGTGTCTGACTTTCTCGATTACATCCCGGCCAAACTCGACGATTACGAGCGACTGCTTACCAAGAATCCAATCTTCCTCCAACGCACGCAAGGCATCGGCGTGATCAGCGCCGAAGAAGCTGTCCATTGGGGCATGACCGGCCCTGCGCTTCGCGGTTCAGGCGTGAACTACGACGTGCGAAAAGCGATGCCGTATTCGGGATACGAACAATACGAGTTCGACGTGCCGCTGGAAACGGGCGGCGACGTTTATTCGCGCTACCTGGTGCGCATGCGCGAGTTCCGGCAGTCGATCAAAATCTGCCGGCAGGTGCTCGCCAAACTGCCCAAAGGCCCGGCGATCACCGACGATCGCAAGGTGGCGCCGCCGCCGCGATCCGAATTGGGGCGGAGCATGGAAGCCGTGATTCATCATTTCAAACTGTGGACGGAAGGATTCAGCGCGCCGAAGGGCGAAGTGTACGCGGCCACCGAATCCCCGCGCGGTGAGTTGGGCGTTTATCTGGTGGGAGACGGCGGCCCCAAACCGGCCCGCGTTCACTTCCGATGCCCCTCGTTTGCCAACTTGCAGGCCCTGTCCGTTTTGGGCGAAGGGTATTTGGTGGCCGATCTGGTGGCGATTATTGGAAGCATTGACATTGTGTTGGGGGATGTGGATAGGTAGTCGAATAGTCGGGTAGTCAAGCAGTCAAGTAGTCGGTTAATCTCTGCGGAGGCGGAATTGCTCTACGAAAAGTATCGAGATCAAGTTGAAACAACACTCGCCAAATATCCCGCCGATCAAAAACGTTCGGCGGTGATGCCGCTCTTGCACATCGCCCAGTCGGAATACGGGTACGTCACGAAAGAAGCGATGGAAGAAGTGGCGGCGATACTGGGGATCGAGCCGACGCAAGTGGCTTCGATTGTCGGCTTCTATTCGCTGTACTACGATCATCAGGCCGGCCGGCACCGCATTCAAGTTTGCACCGACCTGCCGTGCGCCCTGCGCGGCGCGGATAAGTTCGCCGAAGACTTATGCGCCAAGTTCGGAGTCAAGCTGGGCGATACCACGAAAGATGGCATGTTCACCATTGAAGGCGTGATGTGCCTGGCGGCCTGCGACAAAGCGCCCATGTTCCAGGTGCAGAACAAAGACGGGATTTTCTATCACGAGAATCAAACCGTGGAATCGGCGGCGAAGGTGATGGAAGGGTTGAAGGCGAATGGATCATATCGTACTGCGGCATAGAAACATTCCCGGCATGGACCGGCTGGACACGTACCTGGCCAACGGCGGCTTTGAGGCCTTCAAGTGGGTTGTCACCACGATGAAGCCGGAAGAGGTGATCGAGGTCGTGAAGGCATCCGGCCTGCGCGGCAGAGGCGGCGCCGGCTTTCCCACCGGAGTCAAGTGGTCGTTCCTCACCAAGAATCGTCCGGCGTATTACGTCGTCGCCAACTCGGACGAGTCCGAACCCGGCACGTTCAAAGATCGCGAGATCATGGAAAAGAATCCCTTCCAGTTTTTGGAAGGCGTGATGATCGCGGCTTACGCGGCCCGCGCCAATGTGGCCTACAACTACATGCGCGGCGAGTTCTGGTCGCTGGCGAAAGCACTGGACCGGAAGATTGAAGAACTGAGAGCGAAAGGTTTCCTCGGCAAGAATATTTTTGGCGCGAGTTATTCGCTGGACGTCCACATCCACCTCGGCGCGGGCGCGTACATTTGCGGCGAAGAGAGCGCACTGTTGGAGTCGATTGAAGGCAAACTCGGCCAGCCGCGCCTCAAGCCGCCCTTCCCCGCCGATAAAGGTCTCTACAACATGCCGACGGTGGTGAACAACACCGAGACCCTCACCAACGTGCCGATGATCATTGCGAAGGGCGCGGAGTGGTACAAGTCCGTCGGCGTGCCGAACAGCGCCGGCACAAAAGTGATGTGCCTCTCCGGCCACGTGAACAAACCTGGCAACTACGAGTTCCCGTTTGGCCTGACTCTGCGGGAACTAATTTACGATCATGCGGGCGGCGTGCCGGGCGGCAAGAAGATGAAGGCCGTGATGCTTTCGGGCGCGTCGTCCGTCGTTCTGCCCGGCACGGACGACATTCTCGATATGAAGCTGGATTACGACTCGGTGGCGGCCAAAGGCTCGGCGCTTGGCTCGGCTTCGATCATCGTGATGGACGAAACGGTGGACATGTCGTGGGTGCTGTTCAAGACGACGCGATTCTTCAAGCACGAGTCGTGCGGCAAATGCACACCCTGCCGCGAAGGCACATATTGGATGCTCAACATCATGGAGCGTCTCAACAAAGATCAGGTGACGAAGGCGGACATCGATCTGCTCAACAATGTGGCGAGTCAGGTTCAGGGTAAGTGTTTGTGCCCGTTGGGCGAGTTTGCTGTGACGCCGATGCTCTCCGGTCTCAAAATTTTCCGCGCCGATTTTGAGGCGCATG
>CAYYCF010000376.1:0-2558 GCA_964470235.1 uncultured Anaerolineales bacterium
ATCTTCGTCGGCGTCACCTTCATCGGCTCGCTGCTGCTGATGTTCAGGCGCTGGAACACGCTCAAGTCCGATCACGAATTGGACAGTTTCCTGTCGCGCGAGTCGGCCTTCCTTCTTCAAAACCTGCTCATTCTCGGAATTACGTTTGCCGTGTTCTGGGGCACGACCTTCCCCATGATCTCGGAACTGGTGACCGGCACGAAGATCACCGTCGGGCCGCCGTTCTTCAAGCAAGTGACCGGGCCGCTGTTTGGGACGCTGGTGCTGTTGATGGGGGTCGGGCCGCTGCTCGCCTGGCGCAAGCAGGGTGCGGGCCGATTGGGCAAATCCTTGTTGATCCCATTCGCCGGATCGATCATCGCCACCCTCGCCGCCGCCATCGCCCATTGGCCGCGGCATCCGTTCCCGCTGGCGCTGTTCGGGCTGTGGCTGGTGTCGTTTGTCACTCTGGCTACGTTGATGGAATTCTGGCGTGGGGCGAAGGCGCGCATGCAAACGCAGGGCGAAAACTTCCTCTCAGCGTTGATGCATCTCGTTTCGCGCAACCACCGGCGCTACGGCGGTTACATCATTCATCTCGGCGTGGCGATGATGGCGCTGGGCGTGGTCGGCGACGAATTTTTCAAAGCTGAAACGCAGGGCACGATTGGCGCGGGGCAGAGTCTGGCCGTCGAAAACTACACGCTGACGTTTGAGGGACTGCGGCAGTATGCCGGTTCGGACGGACGCGAGATTGTGGAAGCGTCGGCAAAGCTCTACCGCGACGGCGAATACCTCATGACGCTCAAACCGCGCCGCGATTACTTCACCGTCCAGCAGCAGCCGGTGACCGTGCCGGCGGTGTATTCGACCCCGGGCGTAGACGTGTATGTCCTCCTTGTCGGCTGGGAGGACGTCGGCTTGAGCGCTTCGACGTTCAAAATCTACGTCAACCCGTTGATCAATTGGGTGTGGGCCGGCGGCATCACGTTCATCGTCGGCACACTCATCGCCGCGTGGAGTTCGTTAGATGACAAACGGCGAACGTCTTACGTGATCCGGCCTGCCGTGGGACAGGCTGCCGGTTTATCCAAAGCATAACGATGATTCACGAAAAGAAATCAAGCACCCTGAGCGAAGTCGAAGGGCGCGCTTCCGGCAGGAGGATGAGCACTAACCGCATCCTTCGACTTCGCGGCGGAAATACGCCGCCGCTGCGCTCAGGATGCTTGTTGCATGAGCAGTTACAAACGGAGTAGATATGACTCGCAAGCTCATTCTTTCACTTTTGGCAATCGCCGCCAGTTTCATCGCGGTCGCCGTCGTGTATGCCCAAGATGGCATGCCGTATCCCACTGACAACGACGTCAACCGCGTGGCCAAACAGTTGTACTGCCCCGTCTGCCCGAACACGCCGCTGGACGTGTGCGAAACGAAAGCCTGCCAGGATTGGCGGGCGCAGATTCGCGATCAACTGACGGCGGGCTGGACGGACGAGCAAGTGATCGCCTACTTCGTGCAGCAGTACGGCGAGCGCGTGCTGGCTGAACCGCGCCGCAACGGGTTCACGTCGTTTGTTTGGTTACTGCCGGCGCTCTCGATTGCCATCGGCCTCGTCGTATTGGCGCAAATTCTGCGCGGCTGGAAAACCAAACGACCCGTTTCGACGCTCGCCCAATCCGGCCAGCCCTCCACCATCGCGCCCGAAGTGTTGGAGCGGCTGGAGAAAGAGTTGCGGGAAAATTCATAGGAGATTTCCATGTCTATCGGTTCAATCCTTCTCGGTCTCGCGCTGGCGGTGCTGGTCGTGCCGTTTGTGGCCGAGCCGCTGATCAAAAATCGCCAACGTCAGAAGGCAGCGCTGGAGAATAGCCAGGACGACTCGCCGGACACGGCAAAACAAAGTGCGCTCGCCGCTCTGCGCGATCTGGATTTTGATTTCCGTACCGGAAAGGTTGCGGAAGAAGATTACACGCCACTGCGCCAGCAATTGATGGCAGAAGCGGCGCAGGCCGTTCAAGCCGCCGACGCGGCACGGGGCGATCTCGACGACGAGATCGAAACCGCCATCCGCGCCGTGCGCGGAAAAAAAGCGTCCCCTGTAGGGGCAGACCTTGTGTCTGCCCACTGCCCGAAGTGCCAGGCCTCTGTTCGCGATGACGACAAATTCTGCCCGAAGTGCGGCGCAAGGCTGAAGCAGGAGGCCGTTGCCGTCCCATGAACAAACCCATCATTGTTCTTTCTCTTTCTTTTTCTCTCTTTTTTTCTTTCGCTTCCCGCGCCGCCGCCCAAACCGAAGCGCCCCCCACAGATCGCACCGGCACCGTGAGCGGACAGATCGTCAATGCCACGGAGGGTGGCAAAGTCTCTGAAAGTTTAGCGGTGATGCTTCACGCCTGGGATGATAACGGTGAAACGGTGATGCTGGATGGAGTGTCCGATTCGTCCGGCGCGTTTCGCTTTGACGACGTGCCGATGCAGGATGGCTGGGTGTTTGCGGCGATGCTGTCGTACAACGACGTGACGTTCTTCTCCGACCCCGGCCAAGTAACACCCGACACCCAAGAGATTTTGCTGCC
>CAYYCF010000377.1:0-2552 GCA_964470235.1 uncultured Anaerolineales bacterium
TGAAATCGTAGGGGCGATCCTTGCGGTCGCCCCATTGGGCAGGCGCAAGGCCTGCCCTTACAATGATGCGGCGGATTTCACCGCCGCATCAAACGCCCGGTCACGCCCTGAATAGCCGATCTCTTCGCTCAACCATTTCGCCACGGGCGCCAGCGGAATGCGGGCGGCGCGGGATGTTGCCTCACTGCCAATGCGGGATCGCGCCTCGACCATTTCCTCGTCGGCGCGCCGCACGCTGAACTCCCCGCCGGAGCAGCTCATCGTAATGGATTGAAACACCGCTTTGCCTGTTGTCACCTTCAAGTTCACGGCCTCAAGTAGGAGCGGCTCGCGTGCCTCTCGCGGGCTGTGCCTGTAGCCGCGACCCAGCCTTGAAATAAGCCACCCCGCCATCAGCAACCCCGCCGCCTCGTGCGCCTCAATCGCCACCGATTCGATCTTCTCCAACCGCTCGCGGCCGTGCGCCGTGTCGAAGAATTGAGCAAGCAATTGGCGGTAGGGCGTGAGTCGCGCCCAGTTGAGATCGCTCACCGCTGTCCGCAGTTTGCGCGAGTGCTCGATAAATTCGGCCAATTCGCGCATGCCGCCGCGCCCGAATGATTCCGAGTCGATCACCACGCGGTCGGCGCTCTTCGCCAGCCGGCGGAAGCTCTCGTGCGTCAGCGGCGGCGAACCAGGCCACCAAACCACAATGGGTAGATCGGGGACGTACAGCGATTCGACCAGGGTGGGCAGAGTCTGCGCCGACGCGCCCGAAGCGGCCAGCCGGATCATTTCACAACAAACTTGCTTCTCGCCAAACGGCGGCTTCTCGCCTATGACGCTGATCTCGACCTCTAATCGGGATGCGTGGGCTTCCGGCAGAAAAACAAGCAACAATCCGCGGCACGGACTGCGGCCAATAATCTCTCCGATCACATCGGCGGCGGCCTCGGCTTCCGCCCTGCTGGAAACGGCCGCCACCAAATTGGCAGTGTTGGCTTGCATCGCCGTCGCCTCTTCATTTTGAGGCGCGAGCGACTTCCACAAGGATTCAAATTCCCGGTCCAGAGCGCGAACTTCGACCTGCTTCGGCCCGGCGAGAGTGACGGGGCTGTTCCGGCTCATGGCCGCCTCCACGCTCGTCCATCCCGCGCGATGAATTCATCGGCCGAGGCCGGCCCCCACGTCCCGGCGTCGTAATTGGGCATGTCGGCCGGCGGCGAGGCCTGCCAGCCTTTGATGATAGGCGTAATGAGCGACCACGCCGCTTCCACTTCGTCGGCGCGGATGAACAGAGTAGCGTCGCCCAGCATACAATCGAGTTGCAGACGCTCGTACGCTTCGGGTGGCTCCACCCCGAAGGACGAGCCGTAGCGAAAATCCATCTTCACCGGATGGATGTTGATGGCCTGCCCAGGCACTTTGGAGCCGAATCTGATGGCGATGCCTTCTTCGGGTTGGACGCGGAGCGCGAGCAAATTCGGCTCCATCATATCGGTGGTGGGGCCGAATAGTTGCAGCGGCGCTTGCCGGAATTGAATGGCGATCTCGGTGACGCGCTTGGGCAGCGCTTTGCCGGAACGCAAATAGAACGGCACGCCTGCCCACCGCCAATTGTCTACGTAAAACTTGAAGGCGGCAAACGTTTCGGTCGTCGAAGCGGGAGACACGCTCGACTCTTGGCGATACCCAGGAACGGGCTGGCCGCCTTTTATCCCCGCGCCGTATTGCCCGCGAACGGTGAACTCATTCACCTCGCCGGATGCAATGCGCCGCATAGCGCGCAATACTTTCACTTTCTCGTCGCGCACGGCGTCGGCGTCCATCGCGGCCGGCGGCTCCATTCCCACCAGCGTCAATACTTGCAGCATATGGTTTTGAATCATGTCCCGGATCACGCCCGCTGTTTCGTAATAACCGCCGCGCCCTTCCACGGCGACAGCCTCGGCCACCGTGATCTGAACGTGATCTACGTAATTGCGATTCCACACCGGCTCGAAGATGCCGTTGGCAAAACGGAAGACCAAAATGTTCTGCACCGTTTCTTTGCCGAGATAGTGATCAATGCGGTAGATCTGATCTTCGCGAAAGGAGGCGTGCACGGTGCGGTTGAGTTCGACGGCAGACGCCAGATCGCGCCCGAACGGTTTCTCGACAATCACGCGCACCCATCCGCCGGTGGGGCTGGTGTTCAGCCCGGCCTCGCCCAAATGTTTGATGATGACGGGGAAATATTCCGGCGCAGTGGCGAGGTAGAAGAGCCGGTTGCCGGCCGTGCCGCGCTCTTTGTCGAGTCGATCCAACAACGCACTTAATCGCTGGTAGGCCTCCGGCTCGTCGAAGTTTCCGGCAGTGTAAAAGATACCTTGCGAGAAGCTCTCCCACACGGCGGGGTCGGCGGGTCGGTTGCGTGAGAATGCGTTGATGCCCTCCAGCATTTGCCGGCGGAAATCTTCACCGGAGATTGGACGGCGCGCAAAACCGACGACGGCAAACGAATTCGGCAAGAGCCGTTCCAGTTCGAGGTTGTACAGTGCGGGGAGAAGTTTGCGTTTGGTCAAATCGCCCGA
>CAYYCF010000378.1:0-2550 GCA_964470235.1 uncultured Anaerolineales bacterium
CTGAATCCAACGTCGTTGAAGGAGGCGGCTTGGCTGCTGCTGAAGCGGCGCGAAGCGACGCGGATGTTGGCGAAGAGGTCGTTCCACGAACTGGATCGAAGGGGGCGCACGCCGCCGCGAAAGGAGGCAGTCGGGGTGACGGGGTTGGCGACGGCGACGAAGTAGGAGTCGTAATAAAAGCCGCCTACCCATTCCACGACGTTGCCCGAGGCATCCAACATGCCGTAGGGGCTGGCGCCATTAGGGAATGATCCGACTTTGGTCGTGTCTCCGGCGGCCAGATCGTAGTTGAGCAAGGTGTTGTCCGGCGGTTGATTTCCCCAGGGATAGAGTCGGGCATCCGTGCCGCGCGCAGCTTTTTCCCATTCGGCCTCGGCCGGCAGGCGGCGGCCGGCCCAGGCGCAATAGGCCGTGGCTTGTTCCCAGTTTACCCAAATAACAGGATAGTCGGCGTAGGCCGGGTCGTCGTAGTATCCGGCGCGGCCGACGGAATCAAGCACGCTGGGCAGGATGCATTGTTTATCGGCGGCGCAGAGTTGATATTGGGCGTTGGTGACTTCGGCGCGGTCAATCCAAAACGATGGCACGTCCACCGTGTGATCGGGCTTTTCATTGCCGAAGGCCAACGGGTCGGTGTTCGGCGACCCCATGACGAATGGGCCTTCCGGCACGAAGACTAGAATCATTTTATCGCGCGGCGACGCGGCCGTGCCGCCTGCCGGCGGTGTGAGGTTCGGAGTGGCGGTGAGAGTCGCGGTGGCTTCGCGAGTGGCCGTTGGGGCCGCCGCAAACGTCGGAGGCGGCGTGGCCCCTTCGGCTCCGCTCAGGGCAGGCGTGGGTGAAGGGTTGGGCGTGGCGGTGGCGTCCACGCGACCGCGAGTTGCCGGAGTGGCGCGAGATGCGGCGGTGGACGATCCGCGAACAAGAAAGAATCCCCCGATCAATAAAAAAAGAATGACGAACCCGCCGACGACGACGGGCGCAGTGGGGAAAGGCGGCGGCTGTGCGCCAAGCACGATTTCGACTTTTTCGGTGCGGGCTTTGGCGCGGCCCAGGGTTTTGCGCATTTCGCGGATGGTGGCGAAGCGCGCTTCGGGGCGGTGCGAGAGGGCGCGGCGAATGATATTGGCGGTGGCGTGCGTGATGGCCGGGTTGTATTTGCGCGGCGAGGCGTGTTCGGGCGCGCGCGCGGTGAGGAGAGTGTAGAGCGTGGCTCCGGCGGAGAATACGTCGGCCCGTTTTTCGTTGCCGCCTTCGGGCGCGATGTACGGCGCGAGTTCGGCGGGTGTTTGCGCAATGAGGGCGCACAGGCCGCCGTAGAGTGTGATTTGGTTCTCGGCTATCCACAGATGCGCCGGAGAGAAGCCGCCGCGCGCGATGGGAAGGTTGAGGGCGTGAATGTAGTCGAGGGTGGCGAGCACTTGACCGACCCAGCGCGTGGCATCGCTCTCGGCGAGTTTGCCGTCGCGCTTGACTCGCGCCAGGAGTGACTCGCCGTCCGGCCATTCGAAGACGGCATAGAGGATCGTGTCGAGTTTGAAGTGGTCGTAGAGCTGCGGCAGGTTGGGGTGCCGGCGGGCGGCCAGGGCTTCGGCTTCGCGTTCGAGCAATGCCGCCTGTTCGCCCTCGAATTCTTTGACGGCGCAGACTCGATTCTCGGCGGTGTCGAAGGCGCGATAAGCCGGCGTGGCGCCGTCGGGGAGGGCGTCAATGCGGTAACGGTCGCGCAGAACTTGGCCGAGGGAGAGCATGAGGAGATTATACCTAAATCCCAAATCCCAAAGGCCAAATCCCAAACTTCAAATTTCAAACTTCAAAAAGTTTCAAGAATTTCTTGTCTTCATCGCTCAACTCGGCCTTCTCCAGCAGGTCGGGGCGAAGCTGCCACGTGCGCCGCAAGGATTGTTCGCGCCGCCAGCGGGCGATTTTGGCGTGGTCGCCCGATTGCAGAATTTCGGGCACGGGCCAGCCGCGAAATTCGGGCGGGCGGGTGTAGTGCGGGCCTTCGAGCAATCCGGCGGCGTGCGAGTCTTCTTCCACCGCGTTCTCTGCGCCGAGCACGCCTGGGAGGTGGCGGGCGACGGCGTCAATCATGATCATGGCCGGAAGTTCGCCGCCGGTGAGGACGTAATCGCCGATGGAGATTTCGTCGGTTGCCAAGTGTTCGCGCACGCGCTCATCCACGCCTTCGTAGCGTCCGCAGATCAGCGCGATACGATCGTGCGTGGCTAACTCACGCGCCACATCCTGAGTGAATAGACGACCTGTCGGCGAAAGGAGAATGATAGGGGTATGGGGGTGTGGGGGTGTGGGAGTGTTGAGGCCGAGAATGGCTTCGACGGCCGCAAAGATCGGCTCCGGTTTCATGATCATGCCGCCGCCGCCGCCGTAGGGGGTATCGTCGGTGACGTGGTGTTTGTCCGACGTATAGTCGCGGATGTTGTGCAGGCCGACGGCGATCAAATTGGCGGCCTGCGCGCGTTTGAGGATGCTTTCCTGCAAGTAGCCGTCGAACATGGCGGGGAAGAGGGTGAAGATTTCGATGCGCAT
>CAYYCF010000379.1:0-2543 GCA_964470235.1 uncultured Anaerolineales bacterium
ACATCGCCGTCATCCGCGCCGACCGGGGTTGGGATCAGTGGGCCATCGTCGCCGTTAATGTCGGCCCCAGCGCGGCGCGCCCCGATCTTCGATGGCCGCTTGTTCTCCTCGTTGGCATCACCCTTGTGTGCGCCACGGCATTAGCCGTTTCACTGCGCAAAGTTAATCCCTCAGCGTCATCAGCGCAATCGGCGTTAAAGCGATTCAGCGATTTGGGCCAAACGATTCTTGCCGCCGCCGTCTCCGCCGTATTGTGGGCATCCGCTTGGCTCAACTGGGGCGACGGTCTCACGCACACAACACTTCGCGGAAAATACGGCGACACCGCCCCGCTCCTCCTCACGTTGCTCACCTCAGGGCTGTTGTACTATTCTCCGTTTTTCATTCTGACGCTCATCAGCATTGCGGCGCTATTCGCGCTTTTCTACTTGCGCCCCGGCCTGTCTCTGCCTCTCATCGCATTCTTTGCGCCCTTCTACCTCCTCCCTCGCCCGTTGTGGGATCGCGCCTTCTCGATGGTCGAAATCTGCACAGTCCTCGCTGTCGTCGCCACTTTGCTTCGACTCATGCCTTCTTTACGCAATACTCGGCACGCATTACCGGCATTTGATTCATCATTTATCACGCGAAGCGAGCATTCATCATTCGCTCTCGACTTTTCCGTCCTGGCCTTCGTCCTCGTCTCCGCCGCCAGCATCTTCGTCGCCGAAATTCGCGGCGTTGCCATTCGTGAGTTCCGCGTCATCGTGTTGGAGCCGGCGCTGTTCTATTTTCTTTTCCGGTTCATTCCCCTCGACCGCAAAGCAATCTGGCGTGTCGTAGATTTCTTTTTGATCGGCGCCGTAATAGTTGCGCTCATCGGTTTAGGGAACACCCTCACCGGCGCGAACTTGATCACCGCCGAAGGCGGCGTGGCCCGCATCCGGTCCGTATTTGGTTCGCCCAACAACTTGGGACTCTTCCTCGGGCGCGCACTGCCAATCGCCGCCGCCGTGATCTTAATGGCGCGTCATTCCGCGCGCCGACTGATCTACGCCCTGGCCGCCATTCCGATTGCCGCCGCCATCCTCCTCAGCTTTTCCAAAGGCGCATTGCTGTTGGGCGTTCCGGCCGGGCTGGTGGTCGTCCTCCTCTTTTGGGGAGGCCGCCGCGCCGCGATGGCGCTGATCATTCTCGCCATCGTCGGCGGCCTGGCGCTCATCCCGCTCTCAAGCCACCCGCGCTTCGCCGATCTGCTCAACCTTGCCAGCGGCACGTCGTTCTTCCGAATTCAACTATGGCGCTCGGCGCTGACAATGTTTGCCGATCATCCGATTCTCGGCGTCGGCCTCGACAACTTCCTCTATCAATATCGCGGCCGATATATTTTGCCCGAAGCCTGGCAGGAACCCAATCTCCCGCACGCGCACAATTTTATTCTGGATGCCCTGACGCGGCTGGGCCTGCTCGGCTTCTTCGCCACTGCCGCCATGCTCTATACTTTCTTCCGCGTGGGAGCGAATTGCATCCGCGATCAAGACCCTGACACCCGCGCCCTGGCCGTCGGCCTCATCGCCTCCATGATCGCCGCTCTCGCTCACGGCCTCGTAGACACATCGTATTGGTTCGTAGACTTGGCTTTTACGTTTATGCTCACCCTCGGTCTCATTGCGGCCATACACAGAACAACGGATGCAGAGAATTCAACGGATCAATCCGCCACATTCTCTTGATCCGTTGTTCCAATGGTACAATCTTCAACCGTTCAATCCGTTGACAAAAAAGGCACAAAGCTACATGCGTATCCTCATCACCGGCGGAGCCGGATTCATCGGCTCGCATCTCTGTGATCGGTTTCTGGCCGACGGCCACGCCGTCATCGCCCTCGACAACCTCATCACCGGCTCCACCAAAAACATTCAGCACCTCGCCGGGCGCGATGATTTCCTCTTCGTCAAGCACAACATCTCCAACTACATTTACGTGGACGGATCGGTTGACGCCGTCCTGCAATTTGCCTCGCCCGCCAGCCCGTCGCAAACCGCGCCCACCGGCTACCTGCAACTGCCAATACAAACGCTCAAAGTCGGCGCCCTCGGCACCCACAACGCGCTCGGCGTGGCCAAAGCAAAAGGCGCAAAGTTTCTCTTAGCCTCCACCTCGGAAGTGTACGGCGATCCGCTGGAACATCCGCAAAAAGAAACGTATTGGGGACACGTTGACCCCGTCGGCCCGCGCTCGGTGTACGACGAAGCGAAACGCTTCGCCGAAGCGTTGACGATGGCCTACCACCGCGCGCACGGCGTAGACACGCGCATCGTCCGCATCTTCAACACCTATGGGCCGCGCATGCACCTGGACGATGGCCGCGTCGTTCCCAACTTCGTCGGGCAGGCCCTCCGCAAAGAGCCGCTCACCGTCTACGGCGACGGATCGCAAACGCGCAGTTTCTGTTACGTGGACGATCTGGTGGACGGCATCGTCCGCCTGCTTTATTCCGACGAGCATGATCCGACAAACCTGGGCAACCCCAATGAAATCACCATTTTGGAATTTGCCGAGGC
>CAYYCF010000380.1:0-2531 GCA_964470235.1 uncultured Anaerolineales bacterium
TCACGAGCCGACGTGAACGCGGCCAGCCCTTTCCGCGCAATCGCCGGCTCGTCTTGAGTCGTCCGCTTTGCCGCGTCCAATTCAGCTACTGCCGCCAACGCCAGATCAGATTGAGTCTGCGCCAGGGCAATTGCCGCCTCCGCGCCACATTCGAGGGTGGACGTGGACACGACCACCACGCTCGTCGGCGCGGGCGTTTCACTCGGCCTCACCAGCGGGGGTGTGGCGGGTTGCACACCACAACCCGCCAGGATCAGGCTGATCAGCAAGAACCGTCTCGGCATTCGATTCGCACCCCTTTTCATGGCGCTAATTTACCACAGTGAGACAATGCTCCCGCCGTGTGAAGAATCTAACTCGCCCTCCGGCAATCTTGTGGTTTACTTAATTAAATAGGAAGGCCATGAAACGAACGTTTCTCATTTTGCTAGCGTTGGCCGTTGTGGTGTCGGCCTATCCCGTTCTGCCGGCGGCGGCGCAGGGACAAACGTACACCGTGCAGCCGGGCGATACTCTTTATCGCATCGCGTTGAAATTCAGAACGACCGTGGCCGCGATTCAAACCGCCAATGGATTGACCACGACGACGATAAAAATCGGTCAAGTGCTGATCATCCCAGGCGGCAACTCGACTACCGCTCCGGCGGCCACCTCCGCGGCGGCGGGGGCCAGCTCAGGAACGTACACCGTGCAAGGGGGCGACACTCTCTATCGCATCGCATTGAAGTTCGGCACGACCGTTGCCGCCATTCAGGCCGCTAACGGATTGACGACGACCGCCATCAGGCTCGGGCAGGTGTTGACGATTCCGGGAGCGAGCGTCAACAGCTCAGCCGCGCCGACGCCGGCTCCCACCGGCGCTGCCACACTCGGCGTCAATCATCTCGGCACGGAAAAAGCCGTCATCGCCGATTACGTGATGTGGTATGACGCCTCCACCTTCGACGGCGCGAAAACGTGGGATGTGCCGTCGGCCGGCGCGTACAACTCGGACGATTTCTCCGCTATTCAGCGGCACGTTGCGCAGGCGCAGCAAGCGTGCCTCAACGGATTCGCGGCGCACTGGTACGGCCCGACCAACGGCCGCACTACCAATAACTTCAACGCACTGCTGGCGGCTTCAGCCGGAACGAATTTGCGCCACACCATCGTGATTCAAACCAACATCCTCCCCGGCGCAACCGAGCAGATGATCATTGACGCCATCAATCACCTCATCGCCAGTTGGGCCTACAGCGCGAACTATTTGCGGTTGGGCGGCAAGCCGGTGATTGTGTTCACCGACATGCCGCGCCCGTGGGGCAGCGACTCGGCGGCCCTGGCCGGATGGACTCGCATCCGCGCCGCCACCGATCCGAATCACAACACGATCTGGATGGCCGAAGGACTGTACCCGACTTTCAACCCGCTGTTTGATGGACTCTACGCCTATCGAATCGATCACCGCGATTATCCGCAATCGTGGCTCAAGCAGAAGCGCTGGGCGAACGGCTTGCGCGCAGTGGGCAACAACCTGTATTTCGCCGACACGATTGCCGCCGGATTTGACGACACGCGCTCGGTGAACGCGTCCGGCGACTTGCGCTCGGGCGCGCCGCACTTTGCGCGCGACCGCAGAGGCGGCCAGTATTTTGCCGACACTTTCGCCGCCACCGCCAACACTGGCGGAGATTTTCTATTCGTCAAATCATTCAACGAGTGGATCGAAGGCACTGAGATCGAGCCCGGGACGAGCTACGGGGATACGTATTTGAATTTGACCTGCCAGTACGCGAATGCGTATCGCAACCGATAATTTCCGGCCCACCCTCCCCTAAGCCTATTGCCCCTCCGCCTCCACGCCGCTATACTGCGGGCCGGAGGCGCTTCATGCCGCGCATAAACTACCTCAACGAAAAAACCGTCGAAACTGATCCGGCCCTTACGATTCTGCAAACATCGCTCCAATACGGAATCCCGCACACGCACGTCTGCGGCGGCACGCGCGCTGTTCGACCTGCCGCGTGTTGGTTTTAGAGAGTTTGCAATAGCAGACGTATTTCCTGACCCAGTTCCAGACGAACTTTCGCGTCGGCATCGGCATTCATTACGGCGAAGCCGTGTTGGGCGTGTTGGGGGTGGGCGAACGGCGGCGGCGGCACTGCAATTCACGTTTGTTTTCCCCCCTTATGTACCCCCCGAATTACTACCTAACTTTGGTATACTCGATCCAGCGCGCTGAATCGGTCTGCGCGCTTTGCTGATTTGCTTTACACGGGACAGAGGCTAGAAATAACGATGCGAACACAAAAAGGGCAGGGCTTAGTCGAATTCGCTCTCATGCTGCCCATCGTACTGCTCATGCTGTACGGGTTGATGGAGATGGCGCGCCTGGCGCAAGCCTATGTCACGATCGAGCACGCGGCGCGGGAGGGCGCCCGCTACGCTATCACCGGGCAAAGCATCACCGGCGTCGTTGCCGACCGGCCCGATTCGATTGTGACGAAAACGCGCGCCGCCACTGCCGGGCTGATTGTGGCTCCATCCACCGA
>CAYYCF010000381.1:0-2526 GCA_964470235.1 uncultured Anaerolineales bacterium
GAATGTGAGATTGTGCATGTTCGCCCATGACTATAGCAACTCCTTGTGATACATTTCGCCGTAAGATGTTCATTGTGTCACTGCCGAGCCGTGAGCCGCGTCAACCGAAGCGCCCTAAGTGGGGTCTCGGCTAGTTTGGCTTGCGTCCGGCACGATTAGAGTTTTAGGCCATCTGAGACCCCTCACTGTGAGGGGTTTCTTTTTTTGTCAGACCGACGCGGTCTTTAGGACCGCGTCGGTCTACCAAAGGAGAATTCGAAAATGACCACTTGTCCCGAATGTGAAGGCACATTGAGTCTCGGCGCGGACGTGCAGTCCGGCGAGATCGTCGTGTGCGGCGATTGTGGCGTGGATCTGGAAGTGATCAATACTGCGCCGTTGTCGCTGGCATTGGCTCCAAAAGAGGCGGAAGACTGGGGAGAGTAGATTTCCTTAGAGTTCCCTTTGTTCTTTGAATTCCCGCCAAAAGGAACTCAAGGAAATGAGGGAAATCAAGGAACTCTGTTGTTATGAAAATAGGCGTTCTGTTATCGCGCGTGCGGGTCGAGGAGAAGTGGATTTTTGAGGTATTGGAAAAGCGCGGGTTGGACTACGACCGGATTGACGACCGCGAGGTCAGGTTCAATTTGGATTCGCCCGGCGAATGGGCGAAGTACGACGTCATTCTGGAGCGGAGTATTTCGTTCGGGCGCGGACTGTATGCGACGAAAGTGCTGAACGCCTGGGGCATCCCGACGGTGAACATGGCGGCCGTGGCCGAAACGTGCGGCGACAAGCTGGCGACCTCGGCGGCTTTGCAACGCGCCGCTGTTCCGCAACCCAACGTGCGGCTCGCCTTTACACCGGAAAGCGCCTTGGCCGCCATCGAGGAGTTGGGCTACCCGGTGGTGCTCAAGCCGGTGATCGGCTCGTGGGGGCGGATGGTGTCAAAGGTAAACGACCGCGAGGCGGCGGAGGCCCTGCTGGAGCACCGCGAGGTGTTGGGCAATTATCAGTATCAGATTTATTACGTACAAGAGTTCATCCGCAAGCCAGGGCGCGACATCCGCGCCTTTGTGGTCGGCGACGAAACGGTTGCGGCGATTTATCGCACGTCGCCGCATTGGATCACCAACACGGCGCGCGGCGGCGAGGGGAGCCATTGCGAGGTGACGCCGGAATTGAACGCCATTTGCCTGGCGGCGGCAAAGGCCGTGGGCGGCGGCGTCTTGGCCGTAGACTTGCTCGAAGACCCTGGACGCGGGCTGCTGATCAACGAAGTCAACCACACGATGGAGTTTCATACCAGCGTGCCGAAGACGGGGATTGATATTCCGGGGTTCATTGTGGATTACGTGGTGAAGGTGGGAGAACAGAAGTTGGAAGTCAGAAGTCAGGAGTCAGAAGGTGGAACGCGGGGATGACGGCGAAATTGCGAGCAGCGATTTTTGGTGCATCGGGATACACGGGCGGGGAGTTGCTGCGGCTGTTGTTGTTTCACCCCTACACAGAAGTGGCGCAGGCGATTTCAAACACCCACGCGGGCGAATTCATTCACAGCCAGCACCCGAATTTGCGAAAGCGGACACAGGTGCAGTTTGCCAGCCGCGACGCGCTGCAGGAGTGCGACGTGCTGTTTCTCGCTGCGCCGCACGGCGAGTCGCAAAAGCAGATCGATCATTTCGCCAAGTTCGCGCCGAAGATTATTGACTTGTCGGCGGATTTTCGATTGCGCGACGCGGCACTGTACGAGCGCTGGTACGGCGCAAAGCACGCCGCGCCCGAGTGGTTGGGCCGGTTCGTGTATGGCTTGCCCGAATTACGGCGGGCGGAATTGAAGACGGCGAATTACGCCAGCGGTGTGGGGTGCAATGCGACCGCGTCCAACCTGGCGCTGCTGCCGTTGGTGAAAGCCGAATTAATTGACACGAGCAAGCCGATCATTGTGGACGTGAAGACGGGATCGTCGGAGAGCGGGGCGGCGGTCAACGCCGGATCGCACCATCCCGAAAAGAGCGGCTCGGTGCGGGCCTATGCGCCCACCGGCCACCGGCACACGGCGGAAGTCATTCAGGAGCTGGGGTTGGCCGACGTGCATTTGAGCATGACGGCTGTTGATCTCGTGCGCGGCGCGCTGGCGGCGGCGCACGTTTTCGTTAAAGCCGGGACGACGGAGAAGGATTTGTGGAAGGCTTATCGCGCCGCTTACGGCAACGAGCCATTCGTGCGGATCGTGAAAGACAAAAGCGGCATTCATCGCGTGCCTGACCCGAAGATTCTGGCCGGATCGAATTACGCCGACGTGGGCTTTGATCTCGATCCCGACTCCGGGCGCGTGGTGTCGCTGGCGGCGATTGACAATTTAATGAAGGGCGCCTCGGGCAGCGCGGTGCAGGCGATGAATGTCATGTGCGGGTTCGAGGAGACGGCGGGGCTGGAGTTTCCGGGGCTTCATCCGATTTGATTTCTGATTGTTGATTGCTGATTTCTGATTAGGTTTTCAACGCTCAAACTCTTATTTCCAGGAGGAAGTCATGACACCTGATG
>CAYYCF010000382.1:0-2518 GCA_964470235.1 uncultured Anaerolineales bacterium
GGCGCGCAAGTGGCGGTGCTGGTGCCAACCACCGTGCTGGCGCAGCAGCACTTCAACATCTTCGGCCAGCGGCTCGCCGCCTATCCGGTGAAAGTGGAAATGCTCTCGCGCTTCCGCTCCCACGCGGAACAAGAGTCGATCTTGGGGCAACTGGCGGCGGGCGAAGTGGATGTGGTGATCGGCACGCATCGCCTAATTTCCAAGGATGTGAATTTCAAGGATTTGGGATTGTTGATCATTGACGAGGAACAGCGGTTCGGCGTCACGCACAAAGAGCGGCTCAAGCAAATGCGGACGGAAGTGGATGTGCTGACGATGACGGCCACTCCCATCCCGCGCACCCTGTACATGAGTCTGGCCGGTATCCGCGACATCAGCATGATCAACACCCCGCCCGACGAGCGCCTGCCGGTGATCACGTACGTCGGCTCGTACAACGAGCGCACGGTGCGGCAGGCGATACTGCGCGAGATGGATCGCGGCGGGCAAGTGTTCTTCCTCCACAACCGGGTGGACTCCATCGGCATCGTCCAGCACAAATTGGAGAGGCTCGTGCCGGAAGCGCGTATCGGCGTGGGGCACGGGCAAATGGACGAACATCAACTCGAACAGGCGATGACGGCGTTTACGGCCGGCGACATTGATATTTTGCTGTGCACGTCCATCATCGAAAGCGGGCTGGATATTCCCAATGCCAACACGTTGATTGTGGATCGGGCGGATACGTTTGGATTGGCGCAACTCTATCAGTTGCGCGGTCGGGTGGGGCGGGGCGCGAACCGCGCCTACGCCTATTTCTTTCACGACAAGCATCATCCGCTGACGCCCGAAGCGCGGCAGCGACTCGAAACCATCGCCGAACAAACCGAATTGGGCGCGGGCTACGGCATTGCCATGCGCGATTTAGAAATGCGCGGCGCGGGCGATATTTTGGGCGTGCGCCAGCACGGACAAATCGCGGCGGTGGGGTTTCATCTTTATATGCGATTGCTGGCTGAAGCGGTCAAGCAAATAAGAGCAAAATCCCAAATCCCAAATCCCAAAACCCAAGATGAAGCACAGGTTGGGATTTGGTCATTGGGATTTGGGATTTCCATAGATTTGCCTCTCGCCGCTGCCCTCCCCGCCGACTACATCCCCGACCGCAACTTGCGTCTCAAACTTTACCGCCGCATGGCCGAGATCGACGACGAGCGCGGTTTGGAAGAGATGGAGTCGGAGTTGGCCGACCGGTTCGGGCCGGCGCCCAAGCCCGTGGAGAATCTTTTGTTCCAGATTCGAGTCAAACTGTCGGCCTCCCGCGCCGGGGTTGAAGCGGTGACGAGCGAGGACGGTCAACTCGTGTTGCGAAGCCGGGCGTGGGAAACGGACGAGGGGCGCGCTTCGCTGGGCGGCAGACTCGACTCTGCGGCGCGAATCAGCAAAGGCAAGGTGTGGCTGCCGCGCGCGGCGGATCGTCAGGCGTGGCGCGAGCAGTTGATGGAAGCGCTGGAGAGGCTGGGAAACGCTTATGCGAATTCCAGGAAATTAGGCGGCGCGTAAAGGCCGCGCTTGCGCAATGGTTCGGGGGATTGGGTTTCGCACAGTTCGCGCAACCGCCTCATACTCCCGGTGGCTTTGAGGAGAAAGAACGGTTCGGGCAGTGTGCCGATCTCCTTCGTCCACGCGGGCGGAATCTGCCGCCGCCGCGCGGCCAGTAGTTCCAAAAGGGAAGCAGCAACTGCCAACACGCGCGAATCTTCAGTGGCCGGACGTGGCACGCTGGCGAGTTTAGGCGTGTGGCGAAGGAAGTCTTGAGTGAGGCTTCGGAGTCGAAGCGAATCGTAATTGAGCGCGGCCTGAGCGATCTCTTCAAGCGTTGCCATATAACGCCTCCCATAAATCTTGAAACGCGTATTGCGCTTTGAGTTGCGCGCCGGGGACGAGATAAGGCTCGACCCGTTTCCAAATCTCATCGCGGCTACGTGCGCGCCCTATCTCTTGTAGCAAACGGCGCGCATCTGAAATATCCACATCGTCACGCCACGCAGAGAGTTTCATCGCCAATAATTGTTCCACTGCCGGCGCGCGGACTTCGATCCCTAACGATGAATAGATGACTGCGCCCGCGCTGAGGCCCACCAGATAGCCTTTTGCGCCGTCGTTCAGCCAATCTTCATCCCACTGGCGCTCGACGGCGACCTTCCGCGCCAATTCGCGAACGACTCGCGCCTCATGCGGCCAGAGGATCGCCGCATCCACGTCGCGCGTGGATTGGCGAGCGTCGTAAGCCAAAACCATGACTGCACCGCCGACCGCGACTAGCTCAATGTGCTGGCCCGTTTCATGGGCCAGTTCGCCCAGGCGTTTTAGGGCGGCGATCATTTCTTCGCGGGTAAGGAATGCCATGCGCTCATTCTACAACCGATTCGTGCTACCGCATTCGTAGACTTTCCGCCGCGCGAATCAACAAGGGCAACGTCTGGTCGGCGCGCCGCGGATCGTCAGGCCTGGCGCGAGCAGTTGATGGAAACGCTGG
>CAYYCF010000383.1:0-2514 GCA_964470235.1 uncultured Anaerolineales bacterium
AACACCCCTCCACCACTTCCACGTACGGCACGTCGGTGAAGCGCAGTTGACGGTCCCCGGCGTTGGTCAGTTCAAACGCCACGTCTACCGTCTGCCCCAACTGCACATCGCCGAGGTCAACGTCGCTCTTGTCCACCTTCAACTTTGGCGCGCCGGTCACTTCGGGAGTGGCTTTCGGCGTCGAAGCGCCGCGCCACAGCGCGAAGGCCGCCAGCCCAAGCAATAAAAGGCCGGCCACCGCCAGGGCGACCGCTCCGATTCTTGCTTTTGGTTTTCTGGCCGGTTGGATTCTGTTTTTTCGACTCATGGTTGCTCCTTCATTTCAAATTGAAACGTCCACAGATAATTGACGATGGCCCACGTTTGCGCTTCGGTGAAAATCGGGCCCCAATACGGCATGCCCGTCCCCATTCCGCCGCGAATGATCTTGCCTTGCAGAAGCGCGGGACTCGCGCCAAGCATCGTCATGGGATCGGTGAAATCAACCGGGTTTGGTCCCCCGTGGCCGATCTCGGCCGTCGGCTCGCTCGCCAGCGTGCCCTGAGCTTGTCGAAGGGTCGCCGCCATCACCCCATCCCCCCGGCCCGACTCTCCGTGACAGGCCGCGCAGTTCGAGGCAAACAGAGTCGCCCCCTGCTCTGTTGACGCCGCCGTCGCATTGGAACGCCACACGTAAGCGACCACATCCCAAACTTGCTCATCGCTCAAATCGCGAGCAAACGATTCAGCCCGAATCGCTTGCCAGACTTGTGACGGGCTGTGGGCGCGATAATAGTCAGCCGCGAGATACGACGACGGAAGCAGTGATGCAGAATCCGCGCCCCTGGCCGCCGACGGCCGCGCCGCCGGAATCGCGTCGGCGGGATGCGGGGCATCCAGGTCAATTCCCAGAGTCACGTATAGCGGCGGCGGCCCGGCCACCGGTTCATCGGCCGCCCCCGTCACTTCAATCGTCCCGCGCATGCGCCAGTGGTTGAGTCCGCACCAACGCGTGCAATAAAAAACGTATTTGCCCGGCCGGTCAAAGGTAAGAGTCGTCGGCGTCATTTCGCCGGGTTTCACTTCGACGGCCGGCCAATCCATTTGCCCGATGGCGAAGCCATGCTGAACGTCGTCGGATGTCAATTGCAGATGGAGCGGCTCGCCAACTTTCGCCGTGAGCGCGCCGGGCGTCCAGCCGCCGGTCTCGGCCATGCGACCGTGAATCTCGACGCCGTTCGTTCCGATCCGCCGCGCCATCAGCGCCGCCAACGGCACGCCAACGGCCAAACCGATCACGATCAAACGGGCGACGCGCTCGGCAGTCATCACAGGAGGAGCGCCAGCAGAAGGATGGTCGTCACGGCGCAAAAGGCGCTAACGGGCAGAGACCGCCTGCGGCGGCCGTCCGACAATTCAATCGCGATACGGTTCGCCGTGGTGATCGCCCAGATCAAACCGCCCACAAGTATGGCGGCTTGCAGCGCCGGAACAATCGACATGAAATACGGCGACCAGGCGGCGCTCGCCGTCCCAAACAGATTCCACCCCCACCCCATCGGATCAGACAGCACCGGCCACAGATAGGACGCGTTGGCGAATACAAATGAAAGACTGAACGCAATCCACGCCGCCAGGCCGAGCGGAATGAGCGCGCGGGCAAAAGAGGTGGTTGCTTTTTTGGGAGTTGTGCGCCTGCCCCACGAAGCCGCGAGCAGGAACGTGCCCGGCAGTACGGCCAGGACAAAAACGAGAAACGCCGCCGCGTAAGCAAACCACGCGCCCGACCCGACGTTGTACGCCGCCGACTTGAGCGCGCCCCACGGCCCAAGCAGAACCGCCGAGTAAACGATAGCGCTGCCGAGCATGATGAAACCCTTGAAAGTTTCGTCCAGCTTTTGGCCGGACGGCGGAATTAAGTCCGCGCCAAATGGCCGCAGGTTTACCGCCACGTTGTCTTGCGGGCAGGTGCGCAAACATTCCAGGCACGTTCCGCAATACGTGTTTTTCGCGAGGCCGCCGGGGAACACTTGCCAGGGGCAACCGTAACCGTCGGCGCTTCCGGTGTAGCAAGTTTTTTCGGTATGAGCCGCACACACGCCAATGTCTTTGACGCGCACTTCAATCGGCGCAAGCTGAGAATACAAACCGATGAAGCCCCCCACCGGACACAGGTATCGGCAGAAGGCGCGCCGTTCGAAGATCACACTTGCGCCGACGGCGACGAATAGAAACGCGGTCAACAACACGGCAGTGATACGCGGCTGAGTCAACACCACCGCGCTGAAAAGCGCCACCAAAGCAAAGGCGATGTTTTGAAGCCAGATGCCGCGCAGTTTGTTCGGCCAACGCAGTCCCAGCCCCCAACGGCGTCCGGCCGGTTTCAAGATCGCGCCACGTTGCAGCCATTCGCCAGGAACGGGGATCGGGCAAATACTGCACCAGCCGCGCCCGAACAGCGGCACGGCAATGAGCATCAACAGCGCCCACCACCCGATCCACACGAACACAATGCCGAAGTTGCGGTTGCCCACC
>CAYYCF010000384.1:0-2482 GCA_964470235.1 uncultured Anaerolineales bacterium
CGGCATCGCCGATGGCGTGAACGGCGATCTGGAGTCCGAGCCGGTCGGCTTCGACAGCCAGGCGCGTGAAATGCTCGGCGCCGAAGTTGGCATTCCCCCGTCCGGGCCGGTCGGCGTAGTCGTCCAGCAACAAGGCCGTGCCGGATTCGAGCACGCCGTCCATAAAAAACTTGACCAGGCCGCCGCGCACCATGCCCTGCCCTGAGCCTGCCGAAGGGTCGCTTTGATAAGCGTCTCGCATGGCAGCAGCGTCAGCCAGCGCTTCGACGGAGGTTTCCGGCGTGGCGCTATAGGGGAAATAGATGCGCAGGGTCAACTCGCCCGCATCTTCCAGCGCGGCGTACAGCGCGATCTCTTCCGCGTCGCCGTTCATGTTGTGAATCCCGGTGATGCCGAGAGCGGCGGCTTGCGCTAAACCTTGATGCAGCAAAGATCGCCTGGCCGTTGTGTCCGGTTTCGGGATGAGGGCTTTGATCGAATCGTAGGCGCCGCTTTCGCGCAGTTCGCCGGAGGCCAGGCCGTCGCTGCCGATCACAATCTCGCTGTTCGGGCCCGTGGTCGCGCCATCGCGCAACAGAGCCGCGCGGCGCAAGGCCTCGGTGTTGGCCCAGGCGGTGTGATGGTCGTAGGCCAGGACGAAAATCGGCCGGTCGGCGATGATGGCGTCCAAAGGGTGGCGGCTGAGGGGCAGGCCGCCGGGGAGGAAGTTGTAGGGCAGTCCGGAGCCGGTCAGCCAATCGGCAGAGGGATGGTCGTCCGCGAATTTTCTCAGCGCAGTGGTGAGATCGTCGAGCGTTCTCACCGAGCGCAACTGCGCGTCGGCCAACCCGACCGACCCCCACAGCAAATGAAAATGGCTGTCAATAAAACCGGGGAGGAGTGAGCGGCCCCGGGCGTCAATGACGCGCGTGCGCGGCCCGCGCAGACTCTCGGCCTCGGCGGCGCTGCCGACAAACGTGATACACGAACCGCCGACCGCGACCGCCTCTGCGCGAGGCCGTGCCGGGTCGGCGGTGAAAACGTGAGCGCCGGTGATGATCAGATCGGGGTTCACTTGCCTTTGACTTCAGTCCAGATTTGATCGTAAGTCGGCAGGGCGTCTCCCACGTCGAGGACGCGACTCGCATTCAGGATGGCGTCGGCGGGGGCGTTGGTGATGGTCGAGTTCATGTAGGCTTCGTACAACTTGGCCGGTGTCGTATCGCCGCCGTTTTGATCTTTGACAATCGTCGTCGTGTCGCTCTTGGCAAAATCCAGCGCGGCCCGGTTGGGGTTGATGTACGGGAAGTCGCGGAGCATGAGCCAGAACAGATTGTCCTGCATCGAATAGTTGAGCCAGGCATACGCGGCGTCCGTGTGCGGCGCGTCCGTGGGGATGGCGTAGTTGTCCTGCCACACAATCGCGCCTTCGGTCGGGTAGACGTATTGAAGGGCGGGGTTTTCGCGCTGGGCCAGCGCGGCCTCGCCGCTGAAGATGATGCCGATGTCGGCGTCTCCGGCGATCATGACGCTCTTCGGGCTGTCGCTGTCGAAGACTTTGATGTTCGCAATCAGCCCGGCGAGTTTGCCCTTCGCCTCTTCGAGTTGTTTGGCGTCCGTCGTGTTCACGTCGTAGCCGAGGGTGAGCAGTGTGAGGCCGATGACGGCGCGCGAGTCGTCAATGGACACGATGCGCCCGGCGTATTCCGCATTCCAGAGATCAGCCCACGAGGTCGGCGCGGCGGCGACGGTGGCCGTGTTCACCAGAATGGCGTCCGTTCCGGCCTCGTAGGGAAGGGTGTACACATTGCCGATGTCATACGACAGGTTGAGATACGTCGGATCGAAATTGGCCATCACCGGCAATTTGCTCTTGTCCAATTTTTGAAACTTGCCCTGGCGGATCAACGGCTCGACCACGTTGTCGGAGGCATGCACCACGTCGTAACCGGCGCCGCCGGTAGTGAACTTGGCGTACATTTCCTCTATGGAAGAGAATTCGTCGCGGTTCACCTTGACGCCGTAGACCAGTTCAAAGCAGTCAATGATGTCCGGCGGGATGTACTCCGTCCACACGAACAGGTTGAGTTCTTTGGACGCGACTTCCATTTTTGTTTGCGGCTCCGGGCAGACAAAGCCCGCCGCCGTCACCTTTTGCGGGGAGGCCGTCGCCGCGCCGCCGCAGGCGGTGAGGACGAGGGCGAGGAGGGTGAGGGCGATTATTGAGTGGTTGCGGAAGTTGTTCATACGCGCGGCCTCCAGCCGCAGTCAATTTGAATCCACGAAGGACACGAAGTTCACGAAGGTTGATGAAGAAAACTTCGTGTCGCGAAGCGTTCGCGTTCTTCGTGGATCCAAAGAATCTTCGCGGTCGGCGTGGTTCTTCAAGGGCAATTCTATAGTTTACGACCCCTTCACTTCCGTCCAGATTTGATCGTATATCGGCAGAGCGTCGCCCACGTCGTCAATACGGTGGCCCTTTTTGATCTCGTCGGCGGGGGTG
>CAYYCF010000385.1:0-2477 GCA_964470235.1 uncultured Anaerolineales bacterium
CGCGGGGAAGTACGATTTGATGAACCGCTTGATGACGGTCGGGCAGGATTTGCGCTGGCGCAAGATCGTTTTAGAGCTGGCCGCGTTGCCGCGCGGCGGACGGTTGCTCGATCTGGGAACCGGCACGGGCGATCTCGCGGCGGCGGCATGGGCCGCCGACTCAACGTTGATCAGCGTGGGCGGCGACTTCACTTTGGAAATGATGCGTGTCGGCAAATCAAATCCGGCTCGCCGCGCCGTGCGTTTTACCGGCAGTGACGCCCTCAACCTGCCCTTCCCCGACAACACCTTTGACGCCGTCACTTCCGGTTATCTCATGCGAAACGTGATTGACGCGCCGCGGGCGTGGGCAGAACAATACCGCGTATTGAATCCCGGCGGGCGAGTCGTGTGCCTGGACACCACCCCGCCGCCGAAAAATTGGCTCCGCCCGTTCATCAACTTTCATCTGCACGTCGTCATTCCGGCTTTGGGCAAACTCGTCGTCGGCAATTCGGAGGCGTATACGTACTTGCCGGACTCCACTGAGCAATTTTTATCCGCCGAAAAGCTGGCCGATCAAATGCGCGCCGCCGGATTCAAAGACGTTCACTTCCGCCGCCTCATGTTCGGCACGATGGCGATTCACTGGGGAAGAAAATGAAATCCCAAATCCCAACGCCCAAATCCCAATCCGCTGCATCCGTTTCGCGCGAAGCGGTTGACGAAGAAGCTTATGGCTAAACGACTCATCGTCGGTATCACGGGCGCATCGGGCGTCATCTACGGTATCCGCGCGCTCGAAATATTGAGAGGCGCGGGCATCGAGACTCATCTCGTGCTGAGTCTTGCCGCCAAAGCCACCATCGCTCAAGAGACCGATTGGAAAGTGAGCGACGTGGAAGCGCTGGCGGCGGCGAAATACGACCACCGCGACGTGGGCGCGGCCATCGCCTCCGGCTCGTTCGCGACGATGGGCATGATGATCGCGCCCTGCTCGATCAAAACGCTCTCCGCCGTCGCCAACTCATTCTCCGCCGATCTCCTATCGCGCGCCGCCGACGTGTGCCTCAAAGAGGGCCGCCCACTGTTGCTCATGGTGCGCGAGACTCCATTTCATCTCGGCCACCTTCGCCTCATGACGCAAGCCGCCGAAGCGGGAGCGATCATCTTCCCGCCCGCGCCCGCGTTTTACGCCAGGCCCAAAACGGTGGACGACATTGTCAATGCCACAGTAGGCCGCGCGCTCGCCAGATTGGGTATTGAAAACGACGCTTACACAAAATGGAAGGGGATGAGTGAGAGCGAATGATGAATGATGAATAAACCCCAAATCCCAACCCCCAAATCCCAACATCCGTTGCAATCCGTTCCATCCGTTGTCAAGAATTTCCTTGCCGCTCACTCAACCCTGACGCTGGCAACGGTAGGCGCGATCAACGAGCCTCAAGCCGCGCCGCTCTTCTTCGCCGCCGACGATGTCGGCAGTCTCCTCTTCGTCTCCGGCGCGAAAAGCCGCCACTGCTTGAACATTGCCGCGAACGGCAGTGCGGCAGTGACCGTCTATGGCGAAACCTGGAACTGGAATGAAATTGCCGGGGTGCAGATGGAAGGGACGGTCAGCGCGATCCCGGCCGGGCCGGAGCGTGAGGCGGCGTGGGAAACGTACAAAGCCAAGTTCCCGTTTGTGGTCGAATTCGAGGATGAAGTGTCGCGGTCAAACTTCTACCGCTTCACACCGCGCTGGGTGCGATTGATTGACAACAGCGTGCGGTTTGGATACAGGGAGGAAATTACACTCGCCTGATCTCCCCTCTCCCAGCGGGAGAGGGGCCGGGGGTGAGGGAGAGATTAATGTCTCGAAACTTAGACAAAGCCGCATTGCGCGGTGAGCCTTCGTATGTTTGGCGCGCGGGGCAGCAACGGCGGCTGGAAATGATTCGCGCCGCCGCACCGATGATCGACGGCGGGCGCGTGCTGGTTGACGGCAGTGGCGTGGGGATGTACGTCGAGAAGTTGGGCGCGTTTTCGGAGCGCGCGCACGGGTTGGACATTGAATTCGATCGCGTGGCGGTCGGCGCAAAGCGCGGCGTGTCGCTGTTGGTCTGCGGCGCGGGAGAACACTTGCCCTATGCAAATGACTTGTTCGATGCCGTGCTGTCGCACGAAGTGATCGAACACGTGCAGGATGACGCCGCCGCGGTGCGCGAGATCATCCGCGTGCTTCGCTCCGGCGGCCGGCTCGTTCTCTTCTGCCCCAACCGTTGGTATCCGGTCGAGACTCACGGCATCTATTGGCGCGGGCAATATCACTTCGGCAACATTCCATTGGTAAATTATTTGCCCGACCCACTGCGGAACAAACTCGCGCCGCACGTCCGCGCCTATACCCGACGCGGCTTGCGAAAACTATTCGACAGTCTGCCGGTGAAGATCGTTCACCACTCGATCATCTTCGGCGGCTACGACAACATCATCGCCCGGCTCGGCGCGGCGGG
>CAYYCF010000386.1:0-2469 GCA_964470235.1 uncultured Anaerolineales bacterium
CCAGTTGCGCCCGCACCCGACTCGGCTACGCCTAGCCCTCGCGGAGTTTGGCAGTTCCAGCGAGTCTCCGGCGCGAAGGAGTCGCCCACCGCCGGGCGGGTGAAGCGAATCGTTGGGCGGCTTATGATATCAGTCGTGGAGGTGAATGATGCTGGAGTTTTTCGAGCGCGGCCTCGAGGCATTTAACGCCATTGTTGCGATCACCGTCCTCTATCTTGGCATCCGCGCCGCGCCCAGGCTGACCCTGGCTTTACAAAGACGTTCCGCGCGGTTCTTCCTCGCCGCCACAATCTTCTTCGCGCTGTCGGAGGCTCTGGCTGTAGCCGATCTCTTGCTGGCGCTGAAAGACGTCGAGATATACAGAGAGTTAGCCGAGACAGGATTTATCGCCTGCCTGGCAATTGCTCTGTACATGATGCGCGAATCCGAGCGAAATGAAGTAGCTTTGCTCCGGCGCTCGGCAGACATAGACGCGCTGACCACACTATACAATCACGCCTATTTTCGCAGAGCCGCACAGCGGCGATTCGAACAGGCACGAAAGTATGGCCTCCCATTGTCCATCATTCTGCTCGACATCGACGATTTCAAAACGTATAACGATCAATTCGGTCACGAAGCCGGAAACGTCACGCTGGGTTACATCGCGAAAACTCTGCGTGAATCAGCGCGTGCCGACGATTTGGTTGCTCGATATGGAGGCGAGGAATTTGCCGTAGTGGTGTCGGACCAACTGAAAGAGGCCCTTCTTGTAGCAGAACGAATTCGCGTCAACGTAGAAACCCAGTGCTCGCCTGATCGTAATCCGCTGTTCCGTCGCCGGGTCACAGTATCTCTTGGTTTAGCCAGCATCAGTAATGATACGGGGTCACTCGATGAACTTATCGAGGCGGCAGACAAGCAAATGTATCACGCCAAAAGGGCAGGCAAGAATTGTGTGCGGGCGGGTGGCTCGCTCTAAAGCCCTGCCAGTGGAACCGCAGCAATCAGCGGCAAGCCGCCCAACCCGCGCGCGGCTACGCCTCGCCCTCGCAAAGTTTCGCGCTGTACCGGCGAGCCTCCGGCGCGAAGGAGTCGCCCACCGCCGGGCGGGTGAAGCGAACCGTTTGGTTTTGCAAACTTATGGGACAGGTGGCGGCGAACCACGCTCAGGATCGCTAGATCATAGTAGTCTTGGAGAAAACCAATGAAAGCGATTGTCCACACGCAATATGGACCACCGGATGTTCTGCAACTCAAAGAGGTCGAAAGACCTACCCCGAACGAGAATCAAGTCCTGGTCAAAGTGCAGGCCGCGTCCGTAAACGCGGGGGATTACCGCATGATGAGAGCCGAGCCGATCCTAATTCGCCCGATGGTCGGGGGACTGCTAAGACCAAAAGAACCACGCTTCGGATCTGACGTAGCGGGGCGGGTCGAAGCAGTGGGCGAAAACGTAAAGCAGTTTCGGCCAGGGGATGAGGTATTCGGATGCGCTAAGGGCGCTTTTGCCGAGTATGTCCTGGCCAGAGAAGCTTATTTGGCGCTGAAGCCGGCCAATAGTTCCTTTGAAGAAGCAGCGGCCGTGCCGGTGGCGGCGCTGACCGCTCTGCAGGGTCTTCGCGACACTGGAGGAATCCGGGCCGGGCAAAAGGTTTTGATCCAGGGCGCCTCGGGGGGCGTGGGCACGTTTGCAGTACAACTTGCCAAATCGTTCGGGGCGGAAGTGACTGCCGTGTGCAGTCCGAGGAATCTGGACATGGCGCGCTCGATTGGGGCAGACCACGTCATTGATTACACTAAGGAGGATTTCACCCAAAAACCGGCAGCGTTACGACCTGATCTTTGCTGTTAACGGTTACCACTCGCTTTCAGCTTATAGGGGCGCGCTGAACCCCGAAGGGATTTATGTCTGCGCCGGAGGCACCCTGCCTCAAATTTTCCAAGCTATGCTCCTGGGACCTTTGATGTCGAGGAAAGCGGGCAAGAAAATGCTCAGCATGGGGATAGCGAAAGTGATCCACAAGGATTTAGTCTACCTGGGGGAGCTGCTTGAAACCGGCAAAATCGCCCCTGTCATTGATGCGCGTTATCAGCTAAGCGAGGTTCCTGAAGCTATCCGGTACGTAGAAGAAAAACACGCCCAAGGAAAAGTCGTCATCACTGTGGCACAGAACAAAAAAACCTAGCGCCGCGCTGCGCCCGACTTTGCTCGACGCGCACAAACCTGGAGCCGGTTTGGGATGAGGCGCTGCCCTCGAACAGCCCGCCCTACCCCGCGCGCGGCCGTTTGGCTGTCCGTAACCGAATGGAGTTAGCCATGAAAAGCACCGACAAGTTTCTCACTGGCATTGTCATTGCCGTCGTCCTGCTGGTGGGCGCCGCCTTTGCCGTCGCGCTCTTGCGCCCGAAGCCCGTTTATCAATCAGAGGACTCGCCGGAGGGCGTGGCGCATAATTATCTGCTGGCTCTGCAACTGAGGGATTATGA
>CAYYCF010000387.1:0-2456 GCA_964470235.1 uncultured Anaerolineales bacterium
GTCTCCTTGTCTACCTCTTCAACGCCCCTCTCCCCAAATACTCCGCCGCGTCGCCCAACTCCTCTTCAATCCGCAATAGCTGATTATATTTCGCCACCCGATCCGACCGCGCCGGAGCGCCGGTTTTGATCTGCCCCATGTTGAGCGCCACCGAGAGATCGGCAATCGTCGTGTCTTCGGTTTCGCCGGAGCGGTGCGATGTTACCGCCGTCCAGCCGTTGTGCTGGCAGAGCGTCACCGCCTCGATCGTCTCCGTCAGCGAGCCGATCTGATTGAGCTTCACCAGCAGTGAATTGGCGACGCCGTCTTTGATGGCCTTCTTCACTCGCTCCGGGTTGGTCACCAGTAGATCGTCGCCCACCAGCTGAATCTTGCCTCCCCACTGATCGGTCATCAACTTCCAACTGGCCCAGTCATCCTGCGCCAGCCCGTCTTCGAGCGAAATGATCGGATACTTCTTGATCCACTCGCCCCAGAAAGCAACCATCTCCGCGCCGGAGAGTTTTTTGCCTTCTTTGCGCAAGTTGTACGTTTTGCTCTGGTCGTCGTAAATCTCCGACGCCGCCGGGTCGAGCGCGATGCTGATCTGTTCGCCGGGCTTGTAGCCGGCGCTCTGAATGGCGGCGAGGATCACTTCAATCGCCTCTTCATTTGTCTTCAGCGCGGGCGCGTAGCCGCCCTCGTCGCCGACGAGAGTGGTGTAGCCTTTGTCTTTCAACACTTTTTTCAGCGTCTGATACACTTCCGATCCCCAGCGCAGACCTTCGGCAAACGAACTCGCGCCGACGGGCATTACCATGAACTCTTGAAAATCGGTGGACTGCCACCCGGTGTGCGCGCCGCCGTTGAGAATGTTGAGCATCGGCACCGGCAAAACATGGGCGTGCGTGCCGCCGAGATAGCGGTACAGCGGCAGGCCGAGCGCGTCTGCCGCCGACTTGGCCGTTGCCAAACTCACGCCCAAGATTGCGTTTGCGCCGAGCTTCGATTTGTTCGGCGTGCCATCCAGTTCCAGCATCAGCGCGTCAATGTCGCGCTGATCGCGCGCGTCCATGCCCACCACTTCTTCGGCGATCACGTTGTTGACGTTTGCCACCGCCTGGCTCACGCCCTTGCCGCCGTAACGCGCTTTGTCGCCGTCGCGCAGTTCGAGCGCCTCGTGCACGCCGGTGGACGCGCCGGAGGGAACGGCCGCTCGCCCCAGGCCGCCGTCGGCCAGAGCAACTTCCACTTCCACCGTCGGGTTGCCACGCGAGTCCAGAATTTCGCGCCCGTGAACTGAAATGATTGTCGTGTCCATTTTGCCTCTCCCTCAAACTTTGTTTCGAGCATTATACTTCCGCGAACTGCCCCTGGCCATTGTCATTCGTCACCCACCATTGTTCATTGTTCATTGTCTCATTGTTCATTGTCTCACTGTTCATTTCCTCATGATACAATTTCCTCATGCCCGATCCAATCTACCTCGATTATGCTGCCACCACCCCGGTGGACGCCGCCGTTCTCGAGGCCATGCTCCCGCACTTTCGCGAGAACTTCGGCAATCCGTCATCCATTCACCGTTGGGGGCGGGAGGCGGAAAAAGCGATGGAGCAGGCGCGGCGTGATATTGCCGCCGTTCTCAATTGCCAACCCAACGAGGTCATATTCACCTCCGGCGGCACCGAGTCTGATAACTACGCATTGCGCGGCGCGGCGCTGGCGATGCGCGAAGCCGGGCGCGGGAACCACCTCATCACAACCGCCATCGAGCATCATGCCGTTCTCCACACTGCGCGCCAACTCCAAGAGCATTACGGTTTTGATTTGACCCTCCTGCCTGTTGACGAGGGTGGGCGCGTGCGCCTCGCCGACCTCGAAGCGGCGATTCGGCCCGATACCGTTTTGATTTCGGTGATGCTTGCGAATAATGAGATCGGCACGATCCAACCCATTGCCGAAATTGCCGGACTCGCCCGCGCGCGCGGAATCCTGACCCACACCGACGCGGTGCAAGCCGCCAGCCAACTCCCCCTCGACGCGCAGAAACTCGGCGTGGACATGCTCGCCATCGGCGCGCACAAGTTTTACGGACCCAAAGGCGTAGGCGCGCTCTACGTTCGCAAAGATACGCCCATCGTCCCGACGCAAACCGGCGGCGGACACGAGCGCGGTCGTCGCGCCGGAACGTCCAACGTGCCGTACATCGTCGGCATGGCGAAGGCGCTGACGATCACCGCCGAGCGGCGCGAAACGGACAACGCCAACTACCGGCGGCTGTCGGCGCGACTCCGCGAAGCCGTTTTGCAGATTCCCGACTCAAAACTCACGGGGCATCCCGTGGATCGACTCCCCAACAATTCGTCATTCGTCTTTCGTCATTTGGACGGCAACGAACTGCTGATGCGGCTCGATCTCGAAGGCATTGCCGCCTCCTCCGGCTCGGCCTGCAAAACCGGCGACCCCGAACCGTCGGA
>CAYYCF010000388.1:0-2445 GCA_964470235.1 uncultured Anaerolineales bacterium
TCGCCGGTCGTGTCCACGCCGATCACTGTGACCGCGCCGCTCGCGCTCTCTTTCGCCAGCACTGCTTCTTCAATAGCGTGTTCGTCGAATTCGTTCAAGACATACTGCAGGGCGTCGTGATCGAGCGCCGTGCCGCCGCCGTTGATTTCAAGTTCGTCGGTGAGGTTGGGGATCTGTTTAATGGGAACGACTATGTTCATAAAAAAACTCCGCTGTCGAAAATATTAAATCCCAACTCCCAAAACCCAAATCCCAAACCGAATGCGCGGCGGCTCCAACTTGGGATTTGGAAATTGGGATTTGGGATTTTTAGCCGTGCATTGACTCATCCAAAAGCTCAAGAATATCCCGCACCATCAACTTGTCATTGCCGGTGCTCTTGGCCGCGTCTTCAAAGCGCGATACTTCAAACGGACAGCACACCGCCAGCACGTCCGCGCCGTATTCGGCGGCTTCGCGCACGCGCCGTTCGGAAAGGCGCATGGTGGTATGTTCTTTGGAGAATGAGTCCAGCCACATGCCGCTGCCGCCGCCACCGCAGCAATAACCGTTCTCGCGGCATCGCCCCATCTCCACCAATTCAATGCCTGGAATGGCGCGGAGCAGTTCGCGCGGCGCATCATATTCGCCGTTGTGCCGTCCCAAATAGCACGGGTCGTGAAACGTCACTTTCAAGTTGACCGGCTTCTTGAGCATCGGCTTGAGTTTGTCGAGATGCTCGACGAGGAAGCGCGTGTAATGTTGGATGGGGCGCTCGAAGCCGAGTTTTGGGTATTCGTTTTTGAAGGCGTTGAATTCGTGCGGGCCGGTGACGACCAGGCGATTCCATTCGTACTTGTTGAAAGCCTCGATGTTCTGTTCGGCCAGCATCTCGAACAAGCCTTTTTCACCCGCAAGCCGCTGCGAATCGCCGTCGTCCTTTTCTTCGATACCGAGAATGCCGAAGTCAATGCCGAGGGCGTTGAAGATTCGGGCGGCGGCGCGGGCGGCGTCGTTGCCGCGCGGGTGATAGGAGGGATACGAGCCGACGTACCACAGCACGTCCACCGGCCGCTTGAGGTCTTTCAAGATTGGCACGGGCGCGTTCGCGGCCTTGGCCCAATCGGCGCGTTTGCGCTGCGGCTGGCCGAGCGGGTTGCCGTGCTTGGCCGTGTCCTCGAACGCTTTTTGCAATTCGGGCGGCACACTGCCTTCCAGCACTGCTTGCTCGCGCACGGCGGGCATGATCTGAATCATGTTCACTTCTTTGGGGCACACGCGCAGACAATTCATGCAGGTCGTGCACAGCCAAAGATCGGGCGAACTGAAAAGATCGATGCCCGTTTGCGTTCTGCGGTGAATCTTGCGCGGCGAATAATCGCCGACAATGTCTATCGGGCAGACGGCGGTGCATTTGGCGCACCCGTAGCAAAACCCGAGCGACTCGCCGCCGTCCAGGTTCGTCACCTTTTCCAAGTTCTCGACGTCGTAATCCCAGATCACTCTCTGCTCGAACATCCGGTTCCAGTGACCGGAAATATCCATGCCTTCGACGACGAGGTGTTTTTCTTCGATGATGTTTTCGGGTTTGACTTTATCTAAGCCAACAGCCATATTCCCTCCGCGTAGTCAAGTAGTCTGATAGTCGAATACTCTGATAGTCCGGTAGTCGAATAGCCAACCAGTCGCGTTGCGGCCACTCGACTACTCGACTACCGAACTACTGGACTATCAGACTTCCATTTTCCAAACGCCGAGCAGTCGCCGCGACAATTCCGGCAGTTGCGGAACGACTTTGTTGAACTCCTGCGTCATTCGTAATCGCAGTGCGGTATACATGTAAATGGCGTACACGCACGACAGAAACACGTCAATACCGAACGGGCTATCGCCCACGCCGAACTTCGCAAACCCGGCGGCCTCGCCGGTGGCCCGCACAAAGGCCACAGCCACGCCGACTTTCATGTAGGTCTCGCCTGCATCCTTGCCGTGCAGGTCGTACTCTTCCATTGTCACCAGCGGCAGCGCTCCCGTGCCGACACGCGGATCCCACATCCAACGCGTCCACAGCCAGCGGGTGTTAGGCTCGGTGAAGTGCAAAAGTTCGGAAGCGAGATCGCACAGCATGTTTTCGGGCAGGTCGGCCTCGTCGCGGCCTGGCAGGGGTTTGCGCGCCAATCGCACGTCGCCCCAATAACCGGAGAGGCAATCCACGAAATGTTGATACCGCTCCCGCGTGTCAGGCTGGCCGTAAAGCAAATAACGGATCGAGTTGCGCAGCCCGTCCACGCCCATCACATCCACAATGGCATCCGCTTTGCGGCGCGTGGCGAAGACGGAGCGCAGGAGGCCACGCAGTGGCTTGCGCTCGAGTGTGGGAAGCGCGTCCGGCGAAAGCCATTCGCGGAAGCGCGCGCTTTTCTTCTCAAGCTCGGCCACCAGATCGCCCAGTTCGGCGCGGCTGGC
>CAYYCF010000389.1:0-2441 GCA_964470235.1 uncultured Anaerolineales bacterium
GCCAAGTTCTGGGCCTCGCGCGCCGAGTGGAACGCCGAAGCCGGACGCTACGAATACAACGACGTGATCGGCCCCGACGAATATCATGATCACGTGAACAACAATTTCTTCACCAACCGCATGGCACAGTGGAACATTCAAACGGCGCTCGACGTGCTTGACTGGCTGAAGGCCAACGCCCCCGCCCGCGCCGCCGATTTGATCGCGCAGCTCGATCTCACGGACGCGCGGCTCGCCCGCTGGCGCGAGGTGATCGACAAAATGTACTTGCCCGTTCAGCCTTCGGGGTTGATCGAACAGTTCGAGGGATATTTCCAACGGACGGAAGTTGATCTCGCCGCGCTGGAGCCGCGCACGGAATCCGCTCAAGTAGTGCTCGGCATCGAGGGCGCCAACGAAACACAGATCCTCAAACAGCCCGACGTGCTGATGCTCCTCTATCTGCTGCGCGAGCGCTATTCGGACGAAGTCGTGCGCGTGAATTACGATTACTACACGCCGCGCACCGATCACGCCTACGGCTCGTCGCTCGGCCCCTCCATTCAGGCGATCATGGCCTGCGAGGTGGACAAGCCCGACGACGCCTACGAACACTTCATCCGCGCCGTCCGCGCCGACCTGCGCGACGTGCGCGGCAACGCCGGGGACGGCATCCACGCCGCATCCGCCGGCGGGACCTGGCAGGCCGTGGTCTTCGGCTTCGGCGGATTGCGAGTGACTCCGAAAGGCTGGAGCGTTCGCCCCCGCTTGCCGAGACACTGGAAGCGGCTGGCGTTTAAGTTTTTTCATCGGGGCAGGTTGATCGAAATGGATTTGAAAGGGCTGTAGGCCGTCAGCAGCCGGCAGGGCGGCTCATTGCCAACTGCCGGCTGCCTTCTGGAAGCTCTTTGATACGAGCATTCATCTTCGACCTCGACGGCGTGCTCACCGACACCGCCGAATACCACTACCGCGCCTGGAAACGGCTGGCCGACGAAGAGGGCCAGCCTTTCACGCGCGAGGACAACGAGCACCTGCGCGGCGTCTCGCGGCGCGAATCGCTGATGCTGCTCCTCAAAGGCCGCATCTATCCCGAAGGAAAAATTCAAGAGATGATGGCGCGCAAGAACGGCTATTATCTTGAGTTCATCAAAGAGATTTCGCCGCGCGACCTTCTGCCGGGAGCGAAAGAACTGCTGGAAGAGATTCGCGCCGCCGGATTGAAAACCGCGCTCGGATCGGCCAGCAAAAACGCGGGCGAAGTGATCGAGCGGTTGGGCATCGGCGGGCTGCTCGACGCGACCTCCGACGGCCACAGCGTCGAGCGCGCCAAACCCGCGCCCGATCTGTTTCTGCACGCCGCCACGCAGCTCGGCCTCCCGCCCGCGCAGTGTGTCGTCGTCGAGGACGCCGCCGCCGGGATCGAGGCCGCGAAAGCGGGTGGCTTTTGCGCGGTGGGCCTCGGGCCGCGTGGGCGCGTGGGCGGCGCGGAGGTCAACTTCCCCAGCCTCGACGGAGTCCATCTTGCCGATTTGCTCACCGCGTTGAAGTAAGGGTTGGATTCCTTTGGTCAAAACATCCGGCAAGATGCCTGAAAGGGAAAGTTGTGCTAGAGTTAGGCTGAGAAATCGCCATGCCCAAAAAATCTGCTCCCCCTCCTCCCGAACTCACCTTTGAACAGGCCTTCGCCGAACTCGAAAAGATCGTCGAAAAGCTCGAAAGCGGCGAGCTGTCGCTCGACGACTCGTTGGCGTTGTTCGAGCGCGGGCAGACGTTGGCAACGTTGTGCGGCGCACTGTTGGATGCCGCAGAGCTCAAAGTAAAACAACTCGCGCCGGGAGGCGAACTGGAAGACCTTGACGCCCAGGAGGAATGAGCGTGGGACTCACTAAGTTATTTCTAAATGATCCGCTGTGGGCCGCGCTCGCCGCCTGGGGCTTGGCGCAAGTGATCAAAGTGCCGCTGGACTACCTCTTCACGCGCGAAGTGAACTGGCATTTACTCCTCAGCGCCGGCGGCATGCCCAGCTCGCATGCCGCGCTCGTGGCCGGGCTGGGTTGGGCGATTGGCCTCGAATACGGATTTGACTCGCCCGTCTTTGCCATCGCCGCCGTGCTGGCGATGGTCGTCATCTACGATGCCACCGGCGTGCGCCGCGCCGCCGGGCAGCACGCGCGCGTGATCAACCGCATGATCGAGGACTTGTCGCACGGGCATCCATTGAAAGAGGAAGAACTGAAAGAAGTGCTCGGCCACACACCAGGCCAAGTCGTCGCCGGAACAATCTTTGGCATTATCTTTGGCGCGTTGTTCTGGTGGCTATTCAAACAGATGTAAATTCAAATCCCAAATCCCAAACATAAAATTTAAAACTTCAAACTCCCATACACCCACACGCTCACACGCTCACACTCTCACATTCACCATGACCCATCTCCCTCCCCGCTACGGCCTCGGCACGC
>CAYYCF010000390.1:0-390 GCA_964470235.1 uncultured Anaerolineales bacterium
CAGCAAGCTCGCCTGATGGGTGTCAGCCAGAATTGCCTCGACCACCTGATCGGCCCTTGCAGGCACGACCCCGCACTTGATCTCGAGAGTACGCAACAGATGCGGAACGGCCAGATCGGTCTTGCTGAGACGCCGCTCCATCTCCACCGGCAAAAAAATGCGGGTTGCTGCAAAGGGCTGATCTTTTACAACCGCGACCCGCAGGAAGCCGAATACCTTTTCGCCGGGGTCGATGCCCAATGCTTCAGCGACCGAACGCGAGGCGTGTACGACACCGACTTCGGATACCCTGGTTTCTGCCGGGATTCCAAGCGCGATCAGGTCTTCCAGCAGACACGTCATCTTCAGTTCGGCGATGCCTTTCGAGGGAGGCAGAACAAACGATCCACG
>CAYYCF010000390.1:473-2439 GCA_964470235.1 uncultured Anaerolineales bacterium
TTCCTCCGACGGTACGCGTTCTCCCGGACGGAATTCGCCGCTGTTAATCCGCTCTCTCAAGATCGCGCCGATTTGGTGATAGTAAGGCATCGGACCACGCCGCAAGCTAGTCATGTCTCGAATCTTCCTGTATTGACTGCTGAGCAATCTATGTGTCAGTATGTACTATTAACCGTACATCTGCAAGAGCAAATTTATGGATAACCAGGGTCAATTTGTCCTCCCAGGAAATGGAAGTGAAACCAGCGAGTTAATGCGGAAGGCTGGACAACGCCGAGGATTCCCGGTATAAACGCCGGGATGGAAGCGGAGAGATTTGTAGGGGAAGCGCTCTCGGAGCTTCAAGTGCGCCCGGTGGAGCGAAGCGAGGAAGTGCGCTACCAAGAGCAGATGGCGCGCCACCATTATCTTGGCGAGCTACCAAAGATCAGTGAGACGGTGTGGTATGTCGCGACTTGGCGCGAGCAGTGGGTAGCGCAACTGAGCCTATCGGCGGCGGCACTGAAATGCGGCGTTCGTGATCGCTGGATAGGCTGGGACTTTCGCTCTCAGTATGGTCGGCTCAAGCTGATCGCCAACAACAGTCGCTTTTTGATCCTGCCCGACTGGCACCGGCCGAATATTGGCTCACGGGTGCTGTCACTGACCGAACGCCGGGTCGTGGCCGATTGGCAGGAACGCTTCGGTCATCCGTTGCTGCTGCTGGAGACCTTTGTCGACCCCCGGCGCTTCCATGGTGGTGTTTATCGCGCGGCCAACTGGATCGAATTGGGACTGACCCAAGGATATCGACGCACCCGCGAAGGCTATAGCGCAGAAGTCGGCGCCCCCAAGCGGGTTTTTGTTCGCCCCTTGTGCCGAAATCCCCGTGCGCGATTGACCCACCCAGACCGCAATCACCTTCAACTGACGGGAGCTCCCAAGATCATGCTCAATGCCGAACAGATGCGCTCGCTGCCCCAGTGTTTCACGACCATTCCCGATCCGCGCCGCGCTCAAGGGCGACGCCATCGTCTGCCGGTGGTGCTGGGTATTGCGGCGGGCGCGATCCTGTGCGGCATGCGCGGCTACAAGGCCATCTCCGATTGGGCCGAGGCCTTGGGACCGAAAGCCCGCGAACGCTTCGGCTGCCGGCGTGAGAACAGACATTATGTCGTGCCCAGCGAATTTGTGATTCGCGATTGCCTGGTGCGCATTGACCCGGGGGTGCTGGATCAGGCGCTCAATGCCTGGAATCAGGCCTGGGGGGTGCAAGACGAGGCGCTGGCGATCGATGGCAAGACCATGAAAAATGCCACCGACGAGGCCGGGCACCAAACGCACATCATGAGCGTGGTAGGGCATGACTCGAAGAGTTGCCACACCCAAAAAAAGTGGGCACATTGCCCGTAGAGGGCGGCGAAGAGATCAAGCGCACCAACGAAATCGGCATGGCGATCCCTTTGCTTGAAGGCTGTGACATCGCCGGCAAGGACGTCACGGGCGATGCGCTGCTGACCCAGCGCGCGCTGGCCACCTATCTGATCGAGCGCCAGGCGCACTATCATTTCACCGTCAAAGGCAACCAACCGACGCTGGAACACGATATCGCGTTGCTGTTCGAAAAGCGCAAGACCGCCGATTTCGTCGAGCTCGCATTTGCCGATCACGGTCGCATTGAGACGCGGCGCATTTGGTGCAGTACGGCGCTCAATGCTTACCTCGACTTTCCCCATGTCGGTCAGGTCTTCTTGATCGAGCGTGAATCGATCGAGAAAAAAACCGGCGAGCACACTCGTGAGATCGCGCTGGGAATCACGAGTCGCTCACCCCAGGAGGCTTCTCCGGAACGGGTGCTGGCCGTCAACCGCGGGCACTGGGCTATCGAAAGCGTACATTACATCATCGACTGGAACTACGATGAGGATCGCAGCCGCATCCGTACCGGCTTCGGCCCCGAAAACATCACGCGTCTTCGCCGCTTCGC
>CAYYCF010000391.1:0-2435 GCA_964470235.1 uncultured Anaerolineales bacterium
CTGCTGTTCGATCTGATCAGTCTGCTGTTCGATCTGATCAGTCTGCGCCTCAATTACTTCCGCGCTCTCGTCCCAACCTAACAGTATTTTGTCGGTGGCCGAATCGAACAGCCGCAGAGTGCCGCCGATGATTCTCAAGTCAACCCCCAGCAGTTCGCTGTGCAGAGTCTGACCGCTCAAGGGCACGTAACGGCCTTGCTCGTTTAACCGGAAGCCCTGCAAGGGCGGGCGCAGGTAATCGTTCTCGGGATCGAACAGGAAATACTCGCGCACGCCCAATTCTTCGTAGAGCGCGCGTTTGGCGCCGAGGTCTTCCGCTTTGGTCTTGCGCGACGTGATCTCGAAAACCACGTCCGGGGCTTTACCCTCGATCCACGTTTTGATCGTCCGGCGCGGCTCGGGCGATACGCCAAAGATCACATAAACGTCCGGCGCGGCCACTTGGCTCGGATCGTCGGCGTCCCAATACATGAACTGGTTCGCGCCTACCAATATGTCGTTGCGCTTGCGGAAGAAAGCCAAGAGCACGGCGAGGACGTGCAGAATCACTTTGACGTGGATGCCGGTTTCGCCCATAGGTTGACCATCCGATTCGGGGAAATAAGGCTCGACAGCCTTCGCGGCGGGAAGCGTTCTCGTTTCCATGCCCATATTCTACTCCCGATTTTGCAAACACGATGTCTACGGATAAATGCCGCGAATCATCGTCGCTTCGGCGACGCGACGGATGGCCAACACCTGCGCGGCGGTGCGGTTGTCTACCTTCAATCGTTCTGCTTCGGCAGACACCCGATGGAAGGCATTGACGACATGCCGCTCCAGTTCTTTATTGATTTGGTCTTCAGCCCAGAAGAAGGCCTGCAAATCCTGTACCCACTCTAAGTAGCTCACGACCACGCCGCCGCCGTTGCACAAAACGTCGGGGATGATGAACACGCCCTTGTCGCACAGAATCTCGTCAGCTTCGGGCGTGGTGGGGCCGTTGGCGCCCTCGGCCAATATCTTGCATTGCACTTTCGGTGCGTTGGCCGACGTGATCTGATTCTCCAGCGCCGCCGGAACCAGCACGTCCACTTTCAGCAACAGCAATTCTTCATTCGAGATCGGGTCTGCGCCGGGGAAGCCGACGACGGATCGGTTAGCGGCCACGTGGTCGTGCACGGCGGGAATATCGAGTCCCTTGGGGTTGTAGAGACCGCCGGTGACATCGGTGACGGCCACTACTTTCATGCCCATCTCTTGCGCCGAGCGAGCGGCCACCGATCCCACGTTGCCGAATCCCTGCACCGCCACCGTGTTGCCGTTAATGGGCATGTTAGTTTTCTTCATGGCTTCGCGGGCCGAGAACATCACGCCGCGGCCGGTGGCCTCGATGCGCCCCAACGACCCGCCGATCTCAACCGGCTTGCCGGTGACCACCGCCGGCATGGAGAAACCGTTGTGCATCGAATAGGTGTCCATGATCCAGGCCATGATCTGACCGTTAGTGCCGACATCGGGCGCCGGCACGTCGCCCAGTGGATTCATCAGCACGGAAATTTCTGTGGCATACCGGCGGGTGAGCGCTTCGATCTCGTGGGCCGAAAGTGTTTTTGGATCGACAATCACGCCGCCCTTGGCGCCGCCATAGGGCAGCCCCATCAACGAACACTTCCATGTCATCCACATCGCCAGGGCGCGTATTTCGTCCAGCGACACGTCCTGGTGATAGCGTATGCCGCCTTTGGTGGGGCCGAGGGTCGTGCTGTGATGGACGCGAAAACCGGTGAAGATTTTGACATCGCCGCTGTCCATCTTCACCGGAAAGTTTACGGTCAGTTCGCGCTTGGGGTATCGCAGGTATTCGGAGATGCCCTTTTTGAGATTAAGGTGGGCCACCGCTTTGTCGTATTGCGCCAGCGCATTTTGATAGGCATTTGATTCGGCCATAGGTGTCCTTTCTAACGGTGAATGAATTTTAAACTGATTCTAACAAAGTTTCGGGAATTGGGTGAACGTGCGCTACTTCTGCATAGCTTTCAAAGCCTCGTAAGCTGGCCGAAAATCCGGGATTGGAAACGCGGGCCGGTTGAGGGCGAACCAGTATTGCTCGTTGTCGGGCGTCCAGTCGGGGTCGGCCAGGTAAATGGTGGTCATCAATCCTATCCACGGACGCCAGTGCGCCTTTGCCCATTGGTACGCGCCGACTAAATACCTGGCTTGCTGCTGCTCGGTGACGGCGTACCAGTTACGGTCGGTATGGGTGGGGTTGGTGTCGGTTGTCCAACCCATTTCGAGGACGGCGATCTGTTTCGCTTCGTCGCCGTTTTCGATCATGATCTGCCGGATGTCTTCGATGTGGCGGAAGGTGATCCAGCGCACTTGCAGAGCCGGGTCGGCTTCGGTGTCGTCGGGCGAGCGTTCGGGCGGGTTCATGTAACCGGCGGCGTGCACGC
>CAYYCF010000392.1:0-2432 GCA_964470235.1 uncultured Anaerolineales bacterium
TCGCCAAGAACACCGCCGTCGTGTACAACGGGATCAAGATCAACATCATGGACACGCCAGGCCACGCCGACTTCGGCGGGGAAGTGGAACGGGTGATGGGCATGGTGGACGGCGTCCTTTTGGTCGTGGACGCCGCCGAAGGCCCCATGCCGCAGACGCGGTTCGTCTTGCGCAAGGCGCTGGAGATGGGGCATAAAGCCATCGTCGTGATCAACAAAGTAGATCGCAAAGACGCCGCGCCCGCCGACACGCTGAACAAAACCTTTGATCTGTTCATCGAACTGGGCGCGAGCGAAGACCAGACCAACTTTCCTATCGTTTATACAAACGCCATCAGCCAGCAGGCCGGCCTCACCGCCGAACTTGGACCCGATTATCAGCCGTTGTACGAGGCGATCCTCGAGCACATCCCCCCGCCCGACGTGGACGCCGGCGCGCCCCTGCAAATGCTGGTCGCCAATCAGAGCTACGACGACTACAAAGGCATCATCGCCGTGGGCCGCATCTTCGCCGGAAGAATTTCGGTGGGGCAGACCATCGCACGCATTGACGTGCACGGGCAAGTAACTTCGGCCAAAGTTCAATATCTGTTCGTGTTTCAAGGGTTGCAGAAAATGGCAGTGGAAGAGGCCGAAGCGGGCGAGATCATTGCCCTGGCCGGGATCGAAGAGATCGGGATCGGCGAAACGATCGCCGACGCGGAGAGTCCGGTAGCCCTGCCGCCGATTCGCGTGGAAGCGCCCACCGTGCGTATGACGTTTGGCGTCAACACCTCGCCGTTGGCGGGGCGCGAAGGCACTTGGGGTTCGTCGCGCAAAATCCGCGAGCGCCTGTTCGACGAATTAAAAAACAACGTCGCCCTGCGAGTCGAAGAAACCGACACCGCCGACACCTTCTTGGTGTCGGGGCGCGGCGAACTGCATTTGGGTATTTTGATCGAAACGATGCGCCGCGAAGGGTACGAGTTTCAAGTATCCAAGCCGGAAGTGATCTTCCGCAAAGGGGAAGCCGGAGAGACGTTGGAGCCGTTCGAGGAAGTTCACATCGAAGTGGCCGAGTCCCACTTGGGAACGGTGATCGAAATGCTGGGCAACCGCCGCGGGCAGATGATCAACATGGTCAACGGCGGCGACGGATCGGTGTATCTCACCTACGTCGTGCCGACGCGCGGCATGCTCGGTTTCCGCCAGCAGTTTCTCACTTCGACCCAAGGCATGGGCGTGATGAACACGCTCTTCCACGATTACCTGCCGATGGCCGGGCCGATCCCGGAACGCGCGCAGGGATCGCTGGTGGCTTGGGAGAGCGGCACGGCCACGGCCTTCTCCATTCGCAATGCCGGAGAGCGCGGCTTCCTCTTTATCGAGCCAGGCACGGAAGTGTACGAAGGCATGGTCATCGGCCAGCACCAACGACCGGGCGATCTCAATATCAACATCGCCAAGAAAAAGCAGTTGACCAACGTGCGCGCCGCCCGCGCCGAAATTCTGGTCAGCCTGACTCCGGCGCGCAAGATGAGCCTCGACGAGTGCATCGAGTACATCGCCGAAGATGAATTGCTCGAAATCACTCCGCTGACCATCCGTATCCGCAAGCGCATTCTCAGCTCCGACGAACGCGGCAAGATGACCAAGAAGGCGAAAGAGGAATTGGAAGCGGAGATGGCGTAGCAGAGGACGCGAAGTAAGAGTTAAACAAGAAACCTTCGCGCTCTTCGCGCCTTTGCGATTTTCTCTCTTATGAATGGAACTCTTGCGCTCGTCGGCAGCGGCGAATACTTGCCGCCGATGGACCCTGTAGATCGTTTGCTCCTCAGCCGTGTAAGCGGCGAGCCGCGAGTCGTGTGCCTGCCCACCGCCGCCGGAACGGAAGGCCAAAAGAGCATCGCGCACTGGTCAACGCTCGGCGTCGAACACTTCACGCGCTTGGGCGCGCGCGCCAAAGCGGTGGAAGTGATTGACCGCGCAACCGCAAACGACGAGCCGCTGGCCGCGCGCATCCGCGCCGCGAACTTCGTCTACCTCTCCGGCGGCAAGCCGGATTATCTTTTCAAAACGCTAAACGGCTCGGCGGCCTGGGCGGCCATCAACGGCGTGCTGGAAAACGGCGGCGTGGTCGCCGGTTGCAGCGCCGGCGCGATGATCTTCGGTCAACAGATACCCGGCTTCCCAACCCTTTGGCCGTTTCAAAGCGGCTTCAACTTTCTTCCCGGCGTGATCATCCTGCCGCACTTCGACGAATTCGGAGAGAGCCCCTTCGTCGGCCTGCTAAAAACGATGATCGGCAAAACCACGCTTCTGGGAATTGACGGAGACACGGCGCTGGTGCGCAACGACGGCAAATACGAAGTTGCCGGATCGGGCGGGGTGACGGTGTGGAATGGCAGGCAGAAAACGCGGTGCACGCATGGGCAGTTTGTGGCTTTGCCATAG
>CAYYCF010000393.1:0-2427 GCA_964470235.1 uncultured Anaerolineales bacterium
TGTCACGCAGCGAGGGCTTTGCGCCGCTGGTCGCCCTGGTACTGCTGCTCTCGTTCTTCAGCACGGCCATCGGCCCGCTGATGGACAGCGCCGCGCTGGAGATTTCGGAAATTTCTCAAGTCCCGTTTGGCCGGCTTCGCATTTGGGGTTCGATCGGTTTCATGTTGATCACGACGGCGCTGGGCTGGCTGCTCAAATGGATCGCGGTGGAGTGGCTGTTCTATTCCTATGCGGCGTGCATGGCAATGGCCGCGCTCGTCGCCCTGCCCCTCCCCGCGCGGCGGCACTACTGGCGCGCGCCGATTCAACAAGGCTTCCGGCAAATGTTGGCGCAACCCTCGTTCATCATCTTTCTCGGCGCGGCCTTGCTCGTCGGCGCAACGGTCATGGCGGTGAACTATTTCTTCCCACTGCACATCAAGGCCATCGGCGGCGACACGAATCTCATCGGTCTGGCCAACGCCGTGGCCGCGCTGGCCGAAATGCCCGTGCTGTTCCGCGCCGATAGCTTGCTGAAACGAGTCGGCGGGTTGTGGGCGGCGATGGTCATCAGCACGACCGCCTATGCGGCGCGTTGGTGGTTGTTGGCTTCGGCGGCCACGCCGACGGCCATTCTGCTCCTCCAACTCCTGCACAGTGTCACCTTCGGTCTGTTTCTTGTGGCCAGTATCGCCTACGTGAACGCGCAAGCGCCCAAAGGATTGTCGGCCACGGCGCAATCGCTTTTGATTGCGACGATGTGGGGCGTAGGCCCGACTCTGGGCGCGATCGGCGGCGGCGTGATTTACGCCCACTACGGGGCGCCGACTCTGTTCCGGCTGGCGTCGGCCGTCACCGTGGCCGCGTTGGGGTTACTGCTGGCCTTGAGATTCGTCGAGCGCAAGTCGTCGCCCGCGATCAGTTGACTCCGTTGTGGGCGCACCTAAAAATACTGGCCGCTTTTCATCCGAATAATGGATAGGATTTGTTGACACCGCCTACCCCAAAGCAGAGATTGTGTGGCAAAATGAATCGGTGTTCAAGCGGTTGTGGCGAAACTTCGGCCACCTGCTGGTAGAAACGATTTAACACGAATAGCACGAATGGAGCGAATAGCGCGAATGTATTTTGAGACATAATGACACGAGTGTCATTCGTCTATTCGAGTCATTCGTGATAAGAAAACCTATGGACTTTCAACTCTCCAATGAACAAGAACTCTGGCGCGACACGGTGCGCGGTTTTGCGGACAAAGAACTTGCGCCGCGCGCCCGCGTCGTGGACGAAGAAGGGGAATTCAACTGGGAGGCCGTGCGCAAAATGGGGCCGCTGGGCTTGCTCGGCCTCAACGCGCCCGAAGAATACGGCGGCTCTGGCGTGGACGCCGTCGGCGCGGCGATTGCCATCGAGGAGATCGGGCGCGGATGCGGCTCCACCGGACTCGCCATCGCCGCGCACAACGGACTGGCCTGCGCGCCGCTGGCGCTCTTTGGCACGCCGGAGCAAAAATCAAAATGGCTCAAGCCGCTGGCGACCGGCGCCGGGCGGCTGGGCGCGCTGGCCCTCACCGAGCCGGGCGCGGGCAGTGATCTGGCCGGCGGCGTGAAGACGCGCGCGGCGCGCGACGGCGATTGGTGGCTGATCAACGGCGCAAAGATGTGGACGACCAATGCCTCCATCGCCGACGTGATCGTGACACTGTGCCGCACCTCGCCGGATAAACTCAGCCTGATCATCGTCCCCACCGACACGCCAGGCCTGCACATCGGCCCGGCGGAGAAGAAGATGGGCTTGAAAGGATCGCCCACGCACGCTGTGGCTTACGACAAAGTGCGCGTGCCGAAAGAGAATCTGCTCGGCGTTGAGGGCAAAGGCCTGGCGCAAACCCTGCAAGTGCTGGACGGCGGGCGCATCGGCATCGGCGCGCTGGCCGTGGGGCTGGCGCAGGCGGCCTTCGAAGCGGCCGTCGCGTACTCAAAAGAACGGCAGACGTTCGGCGCGCCGATTGCGCAGCATCAAGCGATTCAATGGATGCTGGCCGACGCGGCCACCGAAATTGAGGCGGCGCGCTTGATGGTATACCGCGCCGCGTGGTTGAAAGGGAACGACCAACCGTTCACCCAAGAGGCGGCGATGGCTAAACTGTTCGCCACCGAAATGTGCGAGCGCGCCTGCTTCAACGCCATTCAAGTGCACGGCGGTTACGGCTACTCGGCGGAATTTCCGGTGGAACGCATTTACCGCGATCAACGGTTGATGACCATCGGCGAGGGGACGAGCGAGATTCAGAGGTTAGTCATTGCGAGGAATGTGTTGGGGTTGAGGTAAACCATGCTCACCGCAGAGACCCGGAGTTCACGCAGAGTTCGCAGAGATTTTTGTTATCTCTCTGCGGACTCCGCGCCTGCTCTGCGTCTCCGCGGTTAATTCAACCATGCCAAAAGAAAT
>CAYYCF010000394.1:0-2427 GCA_964470235.1 uncultured Anaerolineales bacterium
CAGACGCCTCAACCCGTGATAGACGCTTGCAAGCAACGACTCCGAGATTACGATTCGTAGGTTAGGAGATGTAGACATGGACAAGGCAAAGAAACTACGCCTGGAAGCCAAGGGCTGGAAAGTCGGCAGCGTTGACGAGTTTCTTGGGCTTACGCCGGAAGAGGCTGCGTATGTCGAACTGAAGCTGTCTCTCAGCAAGGGCGTCAAGAAATATCGGCGATCCAGGAAGCTCACCCAGGTCGAAATGGCAAGACTGATGAGGTCAAGCCAATCGCGGATCGCAAAGATTGAGGCCGGGGATTCCTCCGTGTCGCTTGACCTTCTGATCCGTTCGCTAATAGCGATGGGCGCCAGCAGAAAAGACTTAGCCCGTATTATTGCTTCTTCCAGTGGCGCATGAAAGAATTTCTGGAGGAAGACAAATGACCACGGTGCGCTTTGAACACTGGGAGAAACGGCAAATGCGCAGCCCGAAATTTCGGGCCGTCGCGCGCGAACAAGAACCGGCGTATCAAATGGCCCGATTGCGGATCCTGCGCGGACTGACGAAAAGCCAACTTGCTGACTCGTTGGCACGCAACAGCCGAGCATTGCCCGACTAGTTGTACGTGTGGCATGGGAAACCTCCTGGGGCGATGGGGCGATGCGCTGGACGAGTAACCTCATGAATAAATGTTACCGAAATGGTATTCGTTACCTCATAGAAAATGTTACTGAGAGCGGAAAGAAAGCAGTTTGGCCGATAACTCATCGATTTCCCGCTTGAGTTGCACGAGATCGAGTTTGGCATAGGCGGCACGAAGTTTGCGCTTGTGGGCTTCGGATACATCCGGGGACGCCAACATTCTGGCATAAGGGGTGGCAGGTTCATCGAAGAGACGTTGAACACGACTGCCGATGCGCTTTTTCTCTCGCAGTTTGACGACCGGCAGGAAGAAGTTGTGATACCGACTGTAGGCATCATACAGCCGATTGAGTAAGTCCACGTGCCGCTTGGCTTCGTAGCGACGATAACCAACCAAGCGGCGCACCACGGACCAGTTCTTCTGCTCAACGAATGGGTTGTCATTCTTGCGCCCGACCCGCCCGCGCGTGAAAGTGATCTGTTCCTGTTCGCAATAGCGGAGCAACTGGTCGTTGATGAACTCGGAGCCGTTATCTGAGTCGATACCTTTGAGTGGTACTGGCAGACAGTGGCGAAGGACGAGCAAGGCCGCGAAGACATGCACCTGGGCTTTGTTGGGCACGGCCCGCATCTCGGTCCAGCCGGTGCGGACATCGGTTACATTGAGAGTGTGGGCAAAATCGCCTGAATTTGAGCCGCCACTGTGGTCGACCAAGTCTATTTCGACAAAACCCGGCAGAGCGTCGTCCCACTCGGCAAAGGTGCGAATCGGAATCTGATGTTTGAGCAACGTGCCGGGTTTGGTAAAGCCTTTGCGGCGTTGACCCGATGCGCGTTGGCTGGCGCGCAGCCGATCCATCGTAGCCGGACTGATGGCCTGTAAGCGTTGGTAGCTCGCGGCACTGACACGCAAGAAACCTTGACGGCGTAGCGCGGGCAGCGTGTCGTTCATGGCAACCCGCAGGCGTCTGGAACTGATGCGATCAAACAAGTCGAGCAATTTGAAGACTGCCCGCACATCTTCAGCCGTGTAGACCCGAGCCCGTGGGCGTTGAGCTGGGCGGGTGCGGTGTACGCGCTGACCCAATAGCAGCGCGGTCGCATGTTTGCGATGATAGCCGCTGGTTTTGACGAATTCATCCAGCATGGCCGTGCGTTCTTTTTTGCTGGCGGCAGCATAGCGTTTCTTGAGGGCCAGCAGATACTCGCGGGAAGGTTTGGTTTTGCTCACAGAAAAGGCTCCTTTTTTGGGTAACATTTTCCGTGAGGTAACGATACTTATTTCGGTAACATTCTCTCGTGAGGCAACGATTGCCTTTCGGTAACATTCTTAGTGAGGTAACTCGCTGGATTGACATTTGTTCAGTCATGTGCTACAATTTGTAGCACGCAAAGGGCTTATGAATTCTGTTGCCGACGCCTCCAGCCTGATCGTGCTTGCCCGGCAGGACGTTCTGTGGTTGCTGGAGCGCCTTTTCGGCCCCGTGGGGCTTGTGCCGGGCGTGGAGGCCGAGACAGTAACGCAGGGCAAAGCCAAAGGCTATGCTGATGCCCTACGGATCGAAGCGGCGATTGCAGCCGGGCAGTTGGTTATCATTTCGCCCACGGCCGCCGAGAAACGACTGGCAGCCACTCTGGGCCGGGGCGCGCCGTCCCTCAGCCACACCGACTGCATGACATTGGCGTGCGCCAAAGAGCGCAGCCTGACGCTAGTTATGGAAGAACAGCGCGGGCGAAACGTCGCCGTTGCTCATAGCATCGCCTATGTGACCATTCAGGTCTTGCCGCTACAAGGCTTAATC
>CAYYCF010000395.1:0-2421 GCA_964470235.1 uncultured Anaerolineales bacterium
CCGCCGCTTCGTTCAGGATGCTTGATTATTAGCTCATACGGAGCAACAAATCGGGAGACTTATTATGGTGAATCAAGCGCAAGTAGTCATCATCGGCGGCGGGGTGGGTGGATGCAGTATTGCCTACCACCTCACCCTCATGGGGTGGACGGACGTCGTCGTGATCGAACGGCACGAGCTGACCAGCGGCTCGACGTTTCACTCCGCCGGGCTGGTGGGGCAGTTGCGCACCAGTTCCAGCCTGACCAAGATGATGCGCTACAGCAGTGACCTCTATCGCCGGCTCAACACCGAAACCGGCGTGGACCCGAGTTGGCGCGAAGTGGGCAGTTTGCGCCTGGCCTCGTCGGACGCGCGCCTGGAGGAACTCAAGCGCACGGTGGGTTATTCCAAAGCCTTTGGCATGCCGCTGGAAATGTTGACGCCCAAAGAGTGTCACGACCTTTTCCCGCTCATGTCCCTCGACGGCGTGCGCGGCGGCGTGTACTTGCCTACCGACGGCTACATTGACCCGACCGGCCTCACCAACGCGCTGGCCGCCGGCGCCAAGAGTCGCGGCGCGAAATTCCTGACAGGCACGCGCGTCAAAGCAATCAACACCGTCAACAATAAAGTAACCGAAGTGGTGACGGACAAAGGCACGATCAAGACCGAAGTGGTCGTGGATGCGGCCGGTCAGTGGGGCAACGAAATCGCGGGCATGGTCGGACTCATTCTGCCGATCATCCCGATGGCGCACCTTTACTTGATCACTAAACCCATCCCAGGCCAGCCGGAAAAACTGCCGACGATGCGCGACCCCGATCTGCTCGTGTACTGGCGTGAAGAAGTAGGCGGACTGCTCACCGGCGGCTACGAGCGGCAGCCCGCGCCCTGGGCGCTCGACGGCATCCCGCGCGACTTCAATTTCAAATTGCTCGATCCGGATTGGGATCGATTCACGCCGTTGATGGAAAGTTCGATCAAGCGCGTTCCGGTTTTGGAAACGGCGGAGATTGTGCAGTTGATCAACGGCCCCGAAGGGTTTACGCCCGACGCCGAATACTTGCTGGGCCCGACGGCAGTGCGCGGCTTTTGGGTGGCGTGCGCCTTCTGCGCGCACGGGCTGGCCGGAGCGGGCGGCATTGGCAAAGTGATGGCCGAGTGGATCATTGACGGCCACCCGGAGTGGGATATGTGGCGGCTCGATGCGCGCCGCTTCGGAACGCAATACGGAAGTCAGCAGTACACGCTGGCGCGCACCGTCGAAACGTACGCGCAGTATTACGACATTCACTTCCCCGCCGAAGAACGGCATACCGCGCGGCCCTTGCGCGTCTCGCCCGCCTATCAACGCCTGAAGGATTTGGGCGCCGCCTTCGGCGAGAAGGGCGGATGGGAGCGCCCCAATTATTTTGCGCCGAACGAGAAAGATGCGAAGCATGGCTACGAAGCGAAGGGCTGGGCGCGGCACGAATGGTCGCCCGCCATCGGCGTGGAGCATCTCGCCACGCGGGAGCGCGCCGCGCTGTTCGACGAAACGTCGTTCAGCAAGATCGAAGTGCTGGGGCCGGGCGCGTGCGCGTTTCTGCAACGCCTGTGCGCGAATGACGTGGACAAACCCGTTGGCGCGGTGGTTTACACCCAGATGCTCAACCCGCGTGGCGGCATCGAATGTGATTTCACCGTTTCCCGTTTAGCCGCCGACCGGTTCATGATCGTCACCGGCACGGCCTTCGGCACGCACGACATCACCTGGCTGCGCTTGAACGCCCCGACCGATGGTTCGGTGTACGTCAACGACATCACCTCGGCGCGGACATGCTTTGGGCTGTGGGGGCCGCGCGCGCGGGACATTCTGCAAAAAGTGACTCGCGACGACGTTTCCAATGCGGCCTTTCCCTACATGACCGCCAAGCAGATCACCGTCGGCAACATTCCCGCGCTGGCCCTGCGCGTCACTTACGTCGGCGAATTGGGCTGGGAATTTTACGCGCCGACCGAATACGGCGGGCAGTTGTGGGATACGCTGTGGGAGGCGGGGCAAGCGTTCGGCCTGATCGCGGGCGGATACAAAGCCATTGACTCCCTGCGGCTGGAAAAAGGCTACCGCTACTGGAGCGCGGACATCACGCCCGATTACAATCCTTACGAAGCCGGCCTGGGCTTTGCGGTTGCGCTCAACAAAAGTGTTGATTTCAACGGCAAGCAAGCATTGACCGAAGCAAAGGCGAAGGGGTTGAAAGAAAAGCTGTCCTGCATGACTCTAGCCGACCCGAACACGGTCACGTTTGGCAGTGAACCTATCCGCGCCGATGGCAAAGTTGTGGGCTGGGTCACGTCCGGCGGCTATGGGTATGCCGTCGGCAAAAGCATTGCTTACGGTTATCTGCCGGTTGCACTGGCAAAGCCGGGGACGAGGTTGACCATTGAATGTTTCGG
>CAYYCF010000396.1:0-2402 GCA_964470235.1 uncultured Anaerolineales bacterium
GACTACCGCTTGACGGTGGTGCGCGCCGCGCTGATCGCCTTGCCGGAATTGCCGGCGCCCCTGCGCGCGCCCATTGACGCGCTGACGAAACAGATCGTGCGCGTGCCTGGTTTTCGCGACAGCTTGCAAGCGCCGCTGCCCCTGCGCGCCGGGCCGATGGTCGCCGCCTTCGAGCAAAGCCCGGAACTGGTGTCGGCGATTCTGGCGGCCTGGGCCGAGTCTCATCCCGATTTGCGGCAGAATGTTTACGATTTGCTCGCGGCGCGCAATTGGGAAGTTCTGCCGCCCGGCGCCGACCGCACGAAACTGCCCGGCTTCCTCACTCATTGGCCGGAGGGCGAAGATTTCGAAACCCTCAACAAGGCCTTTGCCGAACTGTATCCCGACACAACGGCGAACAGCGACGACGTGAGTTTGATGGTGGTGTGGATGAGCGGGAGACTGCCGTATCATGATCATGAGGAGGAAGAGGCCGGTTAAACTCTATGAATAAATCAGAAGTAGTACGCGCTCTCCAAACCAATCGCGCCGCGCTCCTCAAAGCCCTCGACGGCCTCTCCGACTCGACTATGCAGGAGCCCGGCGTTATTGACGATTGGTCGGTCAAGGATATTCTGACTCATCTCACCGCGTGCGAGGCCGAACTGGTGACTTGGTTGGCGCAAGCCAGGCAGGGCAAGAAACCGAGCAATACGAATCTCACTCCGGCGCAGGTGGATGAACAGAACGCCAAATGGCGCAAAGAATACAAAAACCGCCCGCTCGACAGAGTGCTGGCCGATTTCCGCGCCGTGCGCGGGCAAACCATGGCGCAGGTTGAATCATTGGCCGAGGAAGATTTGAACGACCCGAAGCGATATTCTTGGCTGAGAGGCTCGGCGTTATGGGAGTGGATCGAGGGCGAGGCTTTCGGCCACGAGGCCGAGCATACGGCGCAGATCAAAGCCTGGCGGGAAAGAAGGGGTGTCTAATGGCCAATCTCCCGGATTTCGACTCGCTGTGGGATTACGACAAGCCCGAAGAAACCGAAAGCAAATTCCGCGAACTGCTGACCGCCGCCGAGCGCAGTCAAAACACCGCCTACCACGCGCAACTGCTCACGCAGATTGCCCGCGCGCAAGGCTTGCAAAGAAAATTCGCCGAAGCGCACGGCACGCTCGACACTGCCGAACGCTTGTTGGCCGTTACCCGCATATACGATAGCTCGCCCGGCCTGTTCATCCGCGGCGCGGACGGTACGATTGCGCCTCAAGTTTCGGCGATGAGCGTGCGCGATCTGGTGCGCGCCAAAATCAGAATCTTGTTGGAGCGCGGGCGGCTGTTCAACTCGGCAAAACAGCCGGAGCGGGCGCGGCCTCTGTTTCTCGAAGCCTGGGAATTGGGCCAGTCGGCGGGACACGACTCTTACGCCGTGGACGCCGCGCACATGATGGCGATCATCGAACCGCCGGAAGCGCAGATGGAATGGAATCTCAAAGCGTTGGCGTTGGCCGAGCGTTCGCCCGATGCCCGCGCCGCCAACTGGCGCGGTTCGCTGTACAACAATATCGGCTGGACGCATCACGACGGGGGCGGATACGACAAGGCGCTGGACTTTTTTCAAAAAGCGTTGAAGTTCAGAGAGGAGCAGGGGCGCGCGCCGGAGATTCGGATCGCGCGTTGGTGCGTGGCGCGAGCATTGAGATCGCTCGACCGCGTGGAAGAGGCGCTGGCGATACAGCGTCAGTCGCTGGCCGAACTCGAACGCGCCGGAGAGAAAAGCGGTTTCGTTTTCGAAGAGCTGGCCGAGTGCTTGCTGATGTTGAAGAAGCCTGACGAGGCGCGTCCGTATTTTGCGAAGGCATACGACGAGCTTTCCGAAGAGTCGTCGCTGGTTGAGAACGAACCGGCCAGGCTCAAGCGATTGAAAGAATTGTCGTCGCCAAATAGCTTCTGGAGAAATCAATGACCGAGACGCACTCCCTCTGGGCTGATCTGCACCGCCCAAACAGCGCGCCGGATCAAACCACGTTCACCGTCATCGGCCTGCCGTATGATCGCTCGGCCAGCGCGCGGCAGGGCGCGGCGCTCGCCCCCGCCCGTATCCGCCACTGGACTCATCACCTGACTCCCGTCACCGAAGATCGCACGCGGTTGACCGCTCTCAGCGTTTGCGATTTGGGCGACATGGCGATTGACGATCAAATTCGCGATTTTGATCGCGCCCGCAAACTGATCGCCGCGCTCCCGAACATCCCGATTCTGCTGGGGGGCGATCATTCCGTTACCATCCCCATCTTTCAAGCGCAGCGGGAACGTTTCAACGGGAAACGGCTCGGTGTGCTGTGGGCAGACGCGCATCCCGATCTGTGTGACGAGTTTGACGGCTCGCGTTTGTCCCATGCCTGCGTTCTGCGGCGCGG
>CAYYCF010000397.1:0-2390 GCA_964470235.1 uncultured Anaerolineales bacterium
ATGACCGGCTACGGCGCATCCGCGCCGGCCAATGTGCTGTTCCAAAAATTCGGCTTCACGGTTGAAAACGTCGTGGAGAAGGCAAAAGCAGTGCTGGCCGCCAATCCGTTTCCATCCGTTTCATCCGTTGTCAAAAATGCTAAACCCAAAGTGAACACCGCCAAGAACGCCAAGAGCGCAAAGAAGAAAAAGAAATAAGAATCATCCGCTCCATCCGTTTCATCCGTTGACGAAAAAAATGCGTGTTGCGATTGCCTGTGATCACGGCGGCTTCCCACTGAAAGAGACCGCCATCCAAACCGCCAAGAGCGGCGGCCACGATGTCCTCGACCTCGGCACGTTCAGCGCCGACCCGGTGGACTACCCTGATTATGCGCGCGCCGTTGGAGAAGCCATTCAACAAGGCAAAGCGGAGCGCGCCATCTTGATCTGCGGCAGCGGCGTGGGCGCGTGCGTGGCCGCCAATAAAATGCGCGGCATCCGCGCCGGATTGTGCCATGACACGTATTCCGCGCATCAATGCGTAGAGCACGACGACGTGAACGTGCTGTGTCTGGGCGCGCGCGTCATCGGCGTCGAGCTTGCGCCCGAACTCATCCGCGCTTTCCTGGGCGCGCGCTTCACCGGCGAAGAGCGGCACGTCCGGCGGCTGGAGAAAGTGAAGAAGATAGAGGCGGGAAACAATGGTTGAAGAAAAAGAAATCCTAAAAACGGATGAGCGACTCAACACTCGACAAATCACGCCGGAGTTGATTAATTACATCGTGGAGAAAATTGTCCGCGAAGTCGCTCCCGTGCAAATCATTCTGTTTGGCTCGCGCGCTCGCGGCAGCGCCAGGGCGGACAGCGATATTGACCTGTTCATCGTGCATGACAGCCAAACGACCAATCGGCTGTTGCGCCGCAAAATTGACGGACTGTTTTGGGGGAGGCGTTTCGGCGTGGACTTGATAGTGCGATCACCAGACGACGTTAAATTCAACATAGAAGACAACAATCCTTTTTACACACGCCATATTTTCAAGGAGGGGAAGGTGTTGTATGAGCGACCAAAGCAAACTACCGGTTGAGACACCCCTTGCATGGCTGAGATATGCGGAAGGCGACCTGCGCGTTGCTGAAAGAGAAATACAGGCCGACCCAGCCGCCTATCACACGATTTGCTTCCTGTGCCAGGGCGCGGCGGAAAAATTTCTGAAAGCATTCTTAATCGGCCGCGGGTGGGGTTTGGAAAAAACCCACGACATTGCAGATTTGATGGGGGAGTGCGCGAAATACGGCGCAGATTTTGGCGCGCTCAACAGAGAAGGACGATTGCTGAACGAGTATATCAGCGCTGGAAGGTATCCCGGCGACACCCGCGAAAACATTGACAAAGCAGACGCAGAAGAGGCTATCGAAGCCGCGCGCGCTATTCGAGATCGTGTCGTCGCTTTGATGGCACAGAAAGAGGAGCCGAAAGAATGACCCACCCCCTTCTCAAACTTCAAGAGCTCGGCCAATCCCCTTGGCACGACAACATCCGGCGCGGACTGCTCACCAGCGGCGAGCTGCAAAAAATGGTGGACGACGGCGACATTACCGGCCTGACTTCCAACCCCACGATCTTCGAGCAAGCCATCGCCAACTCGAACGATTACGACGATGCCTTGCGCGAACTGGCGCTCGACGGCCACGATGCGGAGGGGATTTTTGATTCTCTGGCCATTGACGATATTCGCGACGCCGCCGACGTGTTTATGCCGGTGTACAAACGCATGAACGGGCGCGACGGGTTTGTAAGTATCGAAGTCTCGCCGCGTTACGCGCGCGACACCAAAAAGACGATTAGCGAAGCGCGGCGATTGTGGCGGACGATCAAACGCCCGAATTTGATGATCAAAATCCCGGCTACCAAAGCCGGTCTGCCGGCGGTAGAGCAAGCCATCGCCGAAGGCATCAACATCAACGTCACTCTGATTTTCTCGCTTGAGCGATACGACGAAGTGATGACCGCGCACCTCAACGGCTTGAAGAAACGCCTGGCCGCCAAAAAACCGGTGAAGGGCGTGGCCTCGGTCGCCAGCTTTTTCGTCAGCCGCCTGGACACGCTGATTGACGGCCTGTTGGATAAAAAGATCGCCGCCGACCCGACGCAGGCCGCCTCGCTCGATCCGCTCAAGGGCAAAGCCGCCATCGCCAACGCCAAACTCGCCTACGAGCTTTTTAGCAAACGCTACTACGGCCCGGAGTTTGCCGAACTCAAAGCCGCCGGGGCGCAAGTGCAGCGCCCGCTGTGGGCCAGCACCAGCACCAAGAATCCGAAATACCCGGATGTGATTTACGTTGACAACCTGATCGGCGCGGATACGGTGAACACCATGCCCCCGGCCACGATAAAGGCGTTTAAG
>CAYYCF010000398.1:0-2375 GCA_964470235.1 uncultured Anaerolineales bacterium
TGGCTGGCGGCCAAATACTACACGCTCGTCACGCTCGGCGGGCTGGCCGAGGTGAGCTACGAGCCGTTCCCCATCGGCGACGTTGTGCTGCCGGCGGTGCGGGTGATGGTGGATCGACCGATGGAGGCCTGCGTGGCCTCACAGATCGCCGGGTGGCAGCTCGACCCGCCGGGGACGCCGCACGCCGCTATTGCCGCCGGGCCGGCCCGCGCCCTCAACCACGTCGCGCCCGATCATTATTTTGAACTGATCGATTACCACGATCAGCACGACGAGGCCGTCGTCGCCATTCAAACCGCCGAGCCGATCACACCCCGGATCGCGGAGACGATTGCACACGGCTGCGGGATCAAGACCGAGAACGTTTATATCCTTGTTGCGCCGAACTCGAGTCTAGTGTGCGCGGTACAGGTCGCGGCGCGCATCATCGAGCAGACGTTGCACCGGCTGCCGGAAGAGGGTTTTGACCTGACGACGGTCCGCTACGCGCAGGGCTACAGCGTGATCGCCCCTCTGATTCAGGATGAGGTGGCGGCGATGGGGCGCATCAACGATTCGCTGCTCTACGGCGGCGCGTCCACCTTGTACGTGGAAGCCGAAGACGATGCTATTGCCGACGTGGTCAAACGCATCACGTCGTCGGTCTCGCGCGCCTATGGGCGGCCCTTCCTGGAAATCTTCGAGGACGCCGGGCGCGACTTCTACCAGATTCCGCTGGACTTGCACTCGCCGGCCGTGGTGCACATCAACAACCTGCGCACCGGGCGCTCGTTCAGCGCAGGAGCCATCAACTACGATGTGCTGCGCCGCTCGTTCTTTGGGGCGTAAAGCGAATTCTTGTTCGGCGCTCGTCAAAAGCAAACTCGCGCTCAGTGTTCGGTGTGAGAGAGATAGCAAAGGTAAAAGCACGGCAAAGACATATCTCAAAGTTTATGGACAATGACACAAACTTGAGTAAGAAGGAAATCCAGCAGATAACGGAGTTCTTGGATTTGGACAACGGTTTTGAACTCGGACAGGCTGACCTTGCATTTCTATTCGGCACGAGTTACGCAGACCCGGCGCATATCGCCGCAGATTTGTTTCGGCAAGGAATCGTCAGGCATATCGTAACCACAGGCGGCGCCAATCGTGTTACAGGTGTCAACGAAGCACAGGCGCATACAACCATTTTGCTACAAGCAGGCGTTCCCCACGACGGGATTACTGTCGAAGACGAGTCAACCAACACATTAGAGAATGTGATATTTGCCATTCCCAAGTTGCAGGTAACTGTAGACCTCAATCAAGTAAAATCCATTGTGGTAATAACGAAGTGGTATCACTCTCGACGCGCCACGATGACGCTCAAACGCCATATGCCATCAGGGATACGCTACCACATTCGGAGTTATACGCCCGAGGGCGTCTCCCCAAAGGATTGGTACTTGCATGAAGCATCTCGGAAGCGTGTATTGAAGGAGTGGGAACGAATACCTTACTACTTGCAATTGGGTCACATTGCGGAGATACGACAGGAAGCAAAAGTGTACGTGTAGTGTCGGCGCACGGCGTCCTTCGACTTCGCGGCGCAAGCACCCCTTCGACAAGCTCAGGGCGCGGCCTGAGCGGAGTGCGGTGCAGTTCTGCACGAAGCATGCCCTGAGCGTAGCCGAAGAGTCGAAGGGGCGCGCCGCTCCGCTCACGCGAAGCGTGCCTGCGCCAATGCAACAGGTAACTGTTCTAAGCGAGGAGCTATCTCATGGAATACACCGGCTATCTCGATTTCTGGTTCACTGACCGGCCCATCGTCGAGCGGGTCGAACCCATGGTCAAGCTTGGCCTGCGCCGGCTCGACGTGTGGTATTGGCGTCAGCAGCCCATGGCCGAACTGGCCGCCGAGTGCCGCCGGTTGGGCGCAGTGCTCAACTCGGCGTTCGACGACGAGATGGGGAACCTCGTGGACCCCGGCGACAACGAGCTAACCCTGCGCGCGTGGGCCGAAAGCCTGGAGATGGCTACCCGGCACGGCGTCGAGCATCTCTTCATCTTCTCAAATCAGGTTGACCTCGTTAATGGCAAACCGTGGACCCGCCGCCTGTCTTCCAACTACACCTCCGCGCAGCAATACGCCAACGCGCTGCGGCAAACCGAGCGCATCCTCAAACTCGTCGAGCAGACTTCGATCAAAGTCTGGGTGGAAGCCCTCAACGAATTTCACATCAAAGGCGGCATACTGGTACACAACCACGAGCTGGCCGCCGACTGGGTGCAGCGCTTCAACCATCCCCAACTGCGGCTGGTGTTCGATTGCTATCATCAGCAGCGCGACTCGGGCAACCTGATCTGGGGGCTGGAGCAATACGCCGGGCTGTACGATGCCTTTCACATGGCCG
>CAYYCF010000399.1:0-2355 GCA_964470235.1 uncultured Anaerolineales bacterium
CAGCCGCCGATCACGCTCGACAAAATTTACTACTGCGCCGGCGACGAAATTCAATCTTTTACTGAGCGTCTGGACTTTTTGCAGTTGATTCTCGACGCGCCAGAGGTGCCTGCTGATCAATTAATTGTTGCCGCGCTTCTCAAAGCCGCCAGTGTGCGCCCAGATCGCGACCGTTTCCTGAAGACCGCTGGCCGCGAATTGGCGCGGCTGTTGAGCAGAGACTTGGCGCGTTTGGAGAATCTGTTGAGGAGGATCAAACCATGACCACAGCAACGTTGCCGTCTCTTGCCCCCAACGAACTCTCAGCTCTTGTTGAGTTTGTCCGCCGATTGCGCGAAAAATTCGCGGAGAGAATCGCGCACGTCTGGCTGTTCGGGTCGAAAGCTCGCGGTGACTCCGGCCCGGAGTCAGACATTGATCTGCTGGTGGTGACTCGCGCCGATGGCTGGGAGTTTGAGAAACAAGTTAATCGTCTGGCTCTCGATGTGGATTTGTCCTACGATGTCGTTCTGAGCGATCACATGATTGATATTGATCGATTCAGGCAAATGGCCGCGCGCCAAGAGCCGCTTTACAAAAACATCCAGCGCGAAGGGATTGATTTATGGACTACGGAACTCCAGCCGACTACTTGAAGCAAAGGATCGAGCGCGGGCACGAGGAGTTGAACGAAGCGCAATCGTTGCATGAGCGCAAACTGTACCGCATGTCGCTTGTTCACTCCTACTATGCCATCTTTCACGTCGTCTCGGCAACCTTGTTCGTGGCGGGCATTGAACGCGCCAAGCATTCGGGAGTAGAAGCTGCTTTTCTGCAACACTTCATCAAAACGGGGAAGTTGGAAGTGGAACACGGCGAGACTTTCAAACTGGCGCGGACATGGCGCGAAGATGCCGATTACACGATTGGTAAGCAGTTCACCGAGACGGTGGCGCGCGACATTCTCGAAAGATGCAAGAGCCTGTTTGGCGCGCTAGAAAATTATTTGCGCGAGCAAGGTTATCTGAAAGATGAGAACGGAGGCTCCGGCGGATGAGTAGTTCGCCGTCTCTCTGCGCGCCGCCGCCGACTCGCGCCCGCCGGAAGAGCGCACTCGATTCTTGCGCGAGGCCGGGAAGGACTTGGCACGGCTGTTGAGCAGAGACTTGGCGCGGTTGGAGAATTTGTTGCGGCGGATAAGACCACGTTAGCCGCGAATTACGCGAATTTCGCGAAAGGAAGAACTATGACCGAGATTCTGTTCAAAGAATTGTCGTATTTGATTGTGGGCGCGGCGCTGGAAATTCACAAACAACTGGGGCCGGGGTTTCTTGAAGCGATATACCACAAGGCGCTGGCATACGAGTTGACGTTGCGAGGCATTCCCTTTGAGCAAAAGAAAGCCTTGCCCGTCTATTACAAAGGGCAACTGCTTGGGGAATACGAAGCGGACTTTGTCATAGACGGCAGGATCATTCTCGAATTAAAAGCAGTTTCGGCAATCAACGCGGCGCACGAAGCTCAGGCGCTTCACTACCTCACTGCCACGGGCTTGCAATTAGCCATCATCATCAATTTTGGCGCTTCCTCTTTGCAAAGCAAGCGCATTGCGAAATCACTCAAATAATTCACGTCATTCGCGAAATTCGCGGCAAAAGGTTGGAATATGACCTCTCCCTCTGCTCTCGACGAATTCTTCCCCCGCACACCTCGCACCCGGCTCGGCGCGGTAGTCGGCGGCTCGCTTTCGCACGGCGTGGACGTGAAGCTCGACGTGGGCGCGACGCCCGGCGGCATCATCGAAGATATGGCCGTTGGCCGCTACGTCGTCATCGAAGGCGCAACCGGACGAAAATTTTTCTCTATCGTCACCGACATCGCCCTCGACACCGCCAACCCCGACCTGCCCAAAACGCCGCCCGACCTCGACGACGACTTTGCCCAATACATTTACGGCAGTGCGCTGGCCTTCGGGCGGTTGCAAGTCGCGCCGATGCTGTTGCTCGAAGAAGGCACCGACACGCCCAAGCCGGTGAAGACCATCCCGGCGCATTTCTCCAAAGTGTTCATGGCCACCGAGGCCGACGTGGACAACGTGTTCGGGCAAGAGGACGCCGACCACTGGCACATCGGTTCGCCGCTCGACATGGAGGAGGTGAAGGTCAATCTCGATCTCAAACGGTTCGTCGAGCGCTCGTCCGGCGTGTTCGGCAAGAGCGGCACGGGCAAGAGTTTCATCACCCGCACCATTCTGGCCGGTATCATCCACGCCCGCGCTGCCGTCAACTTGATATTCGACATGCACAACGATTACGGCTGGGAAGTGATTGACGAACACAAGAAACGGTTCAAGGGCTTGCGGCAGTTGTTCCCCGA
>CAYYCF010000400.1:0-2341 GCA_964470235.1 uncultured Anaerolineales bacterium
GGGTTGATGTTGCCCGAGGCGGCGATGCCCATGCCGCCCTGCACCATCGCGCCCAGGTCGGTGATGATGTCGCCGAACAAGTTAGTCGTGACGATCACGTCGAACCACTCGGGGTTTTTGATCATCCACATGCAGCACGCGTCCACGTAAGCGTGATCTTGCTCCACGTCGGGATACTCTGCGCCCACTTCGGCAAAGGCGCGCGTCCACAAATCTTGCGCGCGGATGGCGTTGGCCTTGTCCACCATCGTCACTTTGGCTTTCTTCATCCTTCCACCGTCACGCGAAGCGTTCATCCGTTGTTTTGCCCTCTGCCGCGCGAGTTCAAACCCGTAACGGAGCGCGCGTTCGGTGCCCTTTCGGGTAAAAATCATTTCGCCGATTGCCACTTCGTCCGGCGTACCCTTCTTGAAAATGCCGCCGACTCCGGCGTAAGCGTCTTCCGTATTCTCCCGGATCACGACGAAGTCAACATCCTGCGGCCTCTTGTTTTTGAGCGGGCAGATGTGCTCCGCATACAGCTTGACTGGGCGCAAGTTGATGTACAGATCGAGTCCGAAGCGCAAGCCCATGATGACCGACCGCTCGACCAATCCGACCTCTACCGCCGGATGGCCTATCGCGCCGAGAAACACGGCGTCGAGCGCCCGCCATTCGTCAATGACGCGATCCGGCACCAGCTCTTTCGTCTTCATATAATGCTCGCTGCCGTAGGGGTATTCGACAAAGTTGTAGTCGAATCCCTCTTTCACGGCGCGCAGGACTTTGAGGCCTTCGCACACCACTTCCGGTCCGATGCCGTCGCCGCCGATGACTCCTATGTTGTATGTTTTCATAGCCTCCTCGAAATAACAAGCCGCTGTATCTGCGCCGTCCCTTCATATATCTGCATGATCTTCGCGTCGCGCATCCACTTCTCCGCCGGATATTCGCGCATGTAACCGTAGCCGCCCAGAATCTGCACCGCGTCCGTCGTCGTCTTCATCGCCACGTCGGCCGCAAACGCTTTCGCCATGCTGGCTTCGGTGGCGCACGGTTGACCCTCGTCGTACAGCCACGCCGAACGCCAGGCAAGCAAACGCGCCGCGTCAATTTGCATAGCCATATCGGCCAGCAGGAAAGCGATGGATTGAAACGAGAAAATGGGCTTGCCGAATTGCTGCCGTTCGCGCGCGTAGGCCAGCGCATACTCGTACGCGGCGCGGGCAATGCCCACTGCGCCGGCGGCAATGTGCGAGCGGGTGATGTCGAAAGTCCGCATCGCGATCTTGAATCCTTCGCCCTCTGCGCCCAAGCGGTTCTCGGCCGGCACTTCCACGTCCTCGAACGAAATACTGGCCGTGTGCGAAGCGCGGATGCCCATTTTCTTTTCTTTCTTGCCGGGGTTGACGCCCGGCCAGTCTTTCTCGACGATGAAGGCTGTGATCCCATCCGTGCCGCGCGCGGGATCGACAGTAGCAAACACGACGTACACATCGGCGATGCCGGCGTTGGTGATAAAGGTTTTGAATCCGTTGAGGATGTATTTGCCCTTTTCGCGCCGGGCGTTGGTGATCATGCCGGCCGGGTCGGAACCGGCAGATGGCTCGGTGAGGGCATACGCGCCCAGCGTCACTCTGTCGGGGTTGCACAAGCGCGAAACGTATTTATCTTTTTGCTCCTCCGTTCCGGCCAACATGATCGGGGTAGCGGCCAACATTGCCCCGCCCATAATCGTGGCGATTCCGGCGCAACCCCAGAAGATTTCTTCGTCAACGATCGCCTTAGTCAGTACGCTTTCCACGCCGCCGCCGCCGTATTTTTCCGGCAGTGAAAAGGTGATCAGCCCGGCTTGATGCGCCTTTTGCAGAACGTCCCAGGGCACTTCTTCTTTTTCGTCCGCCTCCGCCGCCGCCGGGCGGATGGTTTTCTCCGCGAATTTGTGAGCCATGTCGCGGAATTCGCGCTGTTCGTCGGTCAAACAGAATCCGATCATCGGGATACTGATCCTCTTTTCATTTTTCCGTCAACGGAGGGAACGGATAGAACGAATATTTGAAGCCATCCGGTAACTGCAACAAGCATCCTGAGCGGAGTTCCGCGTGTTGCACGAAGCGGACGGAACGCAGTCGAAGGGTGCGGTTCTCGCGCGTGACCCGCATCCTTCAACTGCGCGGCGGAACTGCATCGCCGCTCCGTTCAGGATGCTTGAGGCGTGAGCAGCTACGCCATCCGTTCAACCCGGTTCATCCGGTGACGGAATCACGCCGCCATCGCCTCGATCTTCTTCCATACATCATCCAATGTCGAGCTGTCGAGCATATTCTGCGCCATCGGGAAAAGAATCTGCTCTTCTTTCATA
>CAYYCF010000401.1:0-2332 GCA_964470235.1 uncultured Anaerolineales bacterium
TTGCCGAAAAAGAGATCGCGCCCATCGCCGCCGAGCGCGACGAGACGAATGTGTATCCGGTTGAATTGTTGAACCGCATGGCCGGCCTCGGCTACCTCGGCCTCAAGTTCCCGGCGGAGTACGGCGGCGGCGACGGGGGCAACCTCGACGCCGCCCTTCTGTTCGAGGAGCTGGCGTCGGCCTCGGCGGGCATCACGCTCGGTGTGTACTGTCACGTCGTGCTCGCGCTCACCGCCATTGCCCGGATCGGGAATGACGATCAAAAGCGGCGCTATCTTGCGCCGGGGATTCGCGGGGAGAAGATCGGCGCGTTCGGCAGCACCGAGGCCGGGGCCGGTTCGGACATCACCGCGATCTCGACGCGGGCCGCGCGGGACGGCGATGGCTACGTGCTGAACGGGGCGAAACTATTCTGCACCAACAGCCCGATTGCCGACTTCATCGTGCTCTCGGCGGTCAGTGCGCCCGAAAAAGGCGCGGGCGGAATTAGTTTGTTCATTGTGGATAAAAATACGCCGGGGTTGAGTATCAGCCGCGTCATCAAAACGTTGGGAATGCACCCGGCGCAGACAGCGGAAGTTGTATTGGAAAATGTGCGTGTGCCGTTGGAGAACCGGTTGGGCGAGGAGAATCGCGGCGTGCCGAATATGGTGGCGGCCTTTGCCGAGGGGCGCATTGTCGCCGCCGCATTTGCCATCGGGATCGCGCGGGCGGCGTTCGACGCGGCGCGCAAGTACGCCCTCGAACGGGTGCAGTTCGGCCAACCCATCGCCAAGAATCAAGTCATCGCGCACCGGCTGGCGGATATGGACACAGAGATACAAGCCGCGCGATTGCTCACGCATCAGGCGGCGTGGCTGGCCGACAGCGGGCGGCCATTCGTCAAAGAGTCCTCGCAGTCAAAGGTGTTCGCCACTGAGGCGGCGGCACGGATCGCGGCGCAGGCGATGCACCTGCAAGGCGCATACGGTTACATGATAGAATCGCCCGCGCAGAGGTATTATCGGGACACACACGTGCTGGAGATCGGCGAAGGCACGTCCGAGATTCTTCGCAACGTGATCGCCAGGCAACTGGGATTGTAAGAGACCTTCTTTTTTCACCGCAGAGTGCGCGGAGAACGCAGAGAAAAAAGTGAAAGTCTCAGCGCGCTCTGCGTGCTCTGCAGTGAGACGTTTGCCCTGTCGTGAAGTCAAGCATGTCAAAAGAAGCTGTTGAACCGAAGCCCAAACCCACTACCCAGCGGCGCGAGCGCGAGCGCGAAGCGCGGCGGCAGCTGATCCTCGACGCGGCCAAAATTGTCTTCGCCGAGCGCGGCTTCCTCAACGCCACGATGGAGGAGATCGCCGAGCGCTGCGAACTGGCCGTCGGCACGCTCTATCGCTACTTCCAGAGTAAGGAGGAGATGTACGTCTCTCTGCTGTCCGACGCGATGGAGATGTTCCGGCAGGCCATCGAGGCCGCGCGGAACAGCGGCGCATCGCCGCCCGAGCAATTGCGCGCGGTCTGGCGCTTCTTTTACGACTTCTACCGCGAACAGCCCGAATACTATCGCGCCTTCATGTTCCTGCACAACGAGGGCCTGCGCGACGCCATTTCGCCGGACGTGATCAAAGAGATCAATCGCCGGGCTGGGATGAACTTCCGACTGGTGGCGGAGATTGTGCAGGCCGGGGTAGACGCCGGGATGTACCGGCCCGATTTGGATACCCGGGGCGTGGCGGATGTGTTGTGGTCGTCGCTGATGGGGATCGTGCAGTTGGTCGAGACGCGGCGAAATCTCGGCGTGCCCGCCGACATGCTGGAAACGCTGCATCGCGAGTCGTTTGAGTGGATCGAGTGCGGACTGAGACGCTGATTCGGACCCGGGCCGCAAAGCGCCGGGTACGGGCCTCTCCTCTCATCACCAGATATTCGGTAATGTCCCTGTAACCGAAAACTTGAATCAGAGGCATAGGTTGAGTAGGTGTTATGGCTTGACCTCTCTCCGTGGCAGATTTGGCGGAAAGTATGCCACAAAGCCCTGACTCCGAAAACTGAATGACCCTGCTGCCGATAGTATGCTCGAAAATCGGCGGACGCCCGTTACGCCCTCGGCCTAGCGGCCTGCGTTGGCCTCACAGTGCGGAGCGCAGCGCGGCCCTGTCGGCCACGCGCCCCACGCCCGTTCGTTCAGCCTGACGGCTTCACTCGCTCACGGGCTTGCGCCCTGCTGGGGGCGCTGGCCTGGCGGGCCGGTGGCGGCCTGGCGGCCTCTCCCGCTCACAGTACAAAACGTCGGGTGCATTTCAGTTTGGTGGCGGCTGGTAAGCAATGCGCCACGCTTGATCAA
>CAYYCF010000402.1:0-2328 GCA_964470235.1 uncultured Anaerolineales bacterium
GCGCGCCGCACGGCCCATGCGTCGGCGCTCTGCTTCGTGAGTGTAGAGGTATCGCAGCTTTTCGGCGATGGCTGCGGCGCTGCGGATTGGGACGACGAAGCCATGCTCGCCATCGCGGACGGCCGCTCCCACATTTTCGGAAATGATCACCGGCAGGCCACAGGCCGCGGCCTCATACACTACCATTCCAAAACCATCTTGCAGTGATGGCAGCACAAATACCGAGCCGGTGTGATATACCCGTGACAACTCGGTGTTTGGCACGAAGCGCAAGTGACGATATAGGCCCTGATATTTTGGCAGGAAGGCAGCAGCGTCTGGAAAAGGTTCACCCACCAGTAATAGTTCACTGCGCTCTGGCGGCAAACCTGTCAGCCGAAATCCCTCAAGCAAGTAAGGCAACCCCTTCTGCAAACTGAGCGCGCCGACAAAGATGACGCGAAACACGCTGTCGTTTTTCTCGCCAGGGTAGAAGCGTTCGGGGGCGAACCCCAAGTGGACTTTGCGCAGTTTGTCCGCGGGCACACCCTCGGCAAGCATCGTCCGATAAACGAAATCGGATGCGACCATGATCCAGTCGGCCTCAGCATATTCCTGCAAATGCTTGGTAATGATCTGCCGGTTGCCGGCCGGGTAGCGCAGTCCGAAGCGCTCGAACTCCTGGCGCAGAAGCGCGTGCTGCACGTTCGGGTGCGCCGAAGAGCGCTCGACAATCGTGATCGCTCCGGCGCGTTTGGCGGCGCGGATGCCGTGCAGACCGTGATGGTTGAAGGCGTGGTAGATGTCGGCTTCGGCAGCGTACCGGCTGGCGGCGCGGTCGAACCAGTTGTCGCCAATATAATACGACCACGTTTGACTATCGGGGAAGGGCAGAAGCGAAAGAAGCCTGGCTGCATATGCCGGTAGCCGAATTTGCGCGATCTTGTCGGCAGGGATGCCGGTTTCGCTCTTGTCGAAGAGGGTCGTCACGAAACGGCGCAGCCAACCTGCCCGCTGCGCCCCGCGCGCAAGGTGATAGGCGTGGAATTTGTTGCCCGACACGACTACAATTCGAGGCGAGCGATTACCATTCAAAAGAGGATTTCTCTGCAAAGTGACGGAGATTATAGCAGGCTTAGAGCTGTTTCCTAGTTCATTTACGTCAGGCACGCTTCGCGTGAACGGAGCGGCGCGCCCCTTCGACTTCGTGCGGAACTACACCGCACTTCGCTCAGGGTGCTTGCGCCGCGCAGTTGAAGGCGGCCATAAACCAACATGGAATTTGTTCTAATCGCGCTTCAGCCCCTGCCGCAGTGTGCGCCATGCAGTCTGCGCCGATTTGCGCTCAAATATGAGCAGGGCTGCGCCGAACACCGCTACGCACAGCAAGCCTTTGACGATGGCCGCCAGCCATAGGTTCTGCGGCATAGCCGGTGTGAGCAACGAGAGCGCGCCGATCACCGCCGCACCGGCGAGCGCAGGCACGACGTAGACCCGCCAAGCCGACACGCCTAGTTGCTTCGACACCCGCCATTCCGCCGCAATCAGGCCGATCACGCTCATAGCGCTGACAACCACTGACGCGCCGGCCGCGCCGTAAAAGTACACTGCAGGCGGACAAGCCAAGACGATGAAGATGGCCTGCACGGCCATCGTCCAACGGAAGTCTCGCTCGGCGCGCAACGCCAACAACAACTGGGCGTTATTCTGAAAGAAGGGCCGTCCCACGACGAACAGAAACATCAGCCGGAACAACGGCGCCATCGGCAACCAGCGGGGGCCGAGGAGAAGAATCACGACCTCGTCAGCAGTCACGAAGGCCACGGCGCTGGAGAATAGAATGATCCAGGCCAGCGCCCACGTGACCTGCCGGTAAACCGCCGTTAGAATCTCGCGCCCGCGTGCCGCTCCCTCGGCGTAAAGTGAGAGCGCGATGCTGCCGATCATCCCGGCTGCCACGTCCATCGGCATCTTGCCGACGTTGTAAGCGCGCGAGTAATATCCTTCCGGCACTATGCCGGCGGCCAGCCAGGGGAGCCGGTTGGGCCGCTGAAAGTTACCGACCAGCCAATCGTCGAACTGAAATGTAATCTTTCCAAGCAAACCACTGGACCACAACGTCCCGCCCAGCTGCAACTGTTCGCGTATTTGAGTTCTGTCCCATAGCAAAGTCGGGCGCCAGCGGATGAACAACGCCGCGCCCGCGCCGACAATGAGCGAAGGCAGCAGCGCGTCCAACAACAGCGCGGGCAAGGCCGCCCCGCCCAGCGCGAGCCCGATGGGCACGACAAAACCCACCAGCGAAGTGAACACCGTCAACCGCCCCAACACATCCTGCCGCAATCGTTT
>CAYYCF010000403.1:0-2323 GCA_964470235.1 uncultured Anaerolineales bacterium
CGCATTTCCGAGGCGCGCAATCCGGTATCCAAAAGGACAAGGAGGATCGAGCGGTCGCGGTGAGCCGTCGAGCGGCGCATGACGAACCCTCTTCGCCGGGCCGTCTTGGCTTCGCGGCACGACTCGCACACTTTGAGCAGCGCATCAACATCATCCTTCGAGAACGGTTCAGCCGGAGATTCTTCAAATTTAGGGGCAGGCACACCTTGCATGGGACTGGCAAAATTGAACTCGGCGCTGGCCCACGAGAACAATGCCGACAGGGTGACCCAAACGTTCCGGATCGTTTTTCCGGAAAGCGGCTCGGTGCTGCCGTTGAATCGCCTGGCGTGTATTCGGTGTGGAGCCACGCCAGGTAGGATCTGAGATCGTGCGTGGTGACTTTGTGGATAAGCCTATCGCCAATGTGTTCTAGCCACTGATCGAGATGCCTTTTGTAGCTCTCGATTGTGCGCGGGCTGAGCGCTTCTGCGGTCTTGCATTGCAGGAAGCCGTCAATGGCTTTGGAGAGCGGCAGGCCTTGCGGTCTTCGGTTCATGGAAAAGACTCCAGTTCGCGCAGGCGCCCTGAACCGACGACCGCAAAGCAAACAAAACACCGTAGCCTCGCGAAGCGGGTCTACGGTGCTTGTTAGGTAGCGGGGGTTGGATTCGAACCAACGACCTCCGGGTTATGAGCCCGACGAGCTGCCACTGCTCTACCCCGCATCGACAAAAATGCGCCGATTCCTTTTCCTCTCAGCGCGCCGCAAACTATAACACACGCTCCATAAAGCGTCAAGGTATGATAACATTTCTTTCATGCCCCACGCCATTGCCTCATTGTTCATTGCCTCATTGTTCATTGCCTCTTGCGCTCCTTCCCTCACCCCTCCGCCGCCAACCGCCCTTCACATTTCCATCACCGCCGATGGCAAAACGACTCCGCTCGTCACGACCGACGCGATCACGGTCAGAGACGCGCTGGCGCGAGCAGACCTAACACTCGGCGAACTCGACCGCGTCACGCCCTCGGAATTTACACCGTTGACCGACGACCTCACCATTACTATCGTCCGCGTCGCGGAGAAATTTGACGTAGAAGAAGTGGTCGTGCCCTTCGAGAAACAGACCGTGCGCAACGAAGGGCTACCCACCGGCCAAACACGGCTGCTGCAAACCGGCGTGAACGGCTTAGATGAGATCACTTACCGCGCGGTGTTCGAAGACGGCACACAAGTATCGCGCGCCGCCGTCCGCCGCCTCACGGTCAAACCGCCTTTGCCGGAGATCGTGATGGTCGGGTCGCAAACGTCCTTCACCGCGATCCCGATCACAGGCGCACTGGCCTACCTCTCTGCCGGTAATGCCTGGATCATGCGCGACTCTAGCGGCAGTCGCAAGCCGCTGACCACGTCGGGCGACGCAGATGGGCGTGTGTTCAGCCTTTCACCGGACGGATCGAATCTGCTTTACACGCGTATCGTCACCGATACACAAACGGTCGGCCTGGCCAATTCGCTGTGGGTCGTCGGCGTCAACGAACCTAACGCGCAACCGCTCGATCTCGGCGTCAAGAATATTTTGTGGGCCGATTGGTCGCCGACTGCCGACCGCACAATTGCCTATTCCACCGCCGAGCCGCGTCCCACCGCTCCAGGTTGGCAGGCCAACAACGATCTCTACTTGATCACCTTCAGCGAAAAAGGAAAAATAGAAGAGCCTACGCTCGCGCTCGAACCCTCGTCCGGCGGCCTTTACGGATGGTTCGGCACGCGCTTCGCGTGGTCGCCCGACGGCGCGCGGCTGGCGTTTTCGCAGGCCGACAAACTCGGTCTGATCGATCCGTTCAATGTTTCCGCCTTCCCGGTCGCCGGTTATCCCATCTTTCAAACGTACAGCGATTGGGTTTGGAATCCGTCCATCGCCTGGTCGCCGGACGGAAAATTTATTTACACCGTTCTGCACGGCCCGCCCATCGGCCTCGAAACGCCCGAAGACAGCCGCGTGTTCGATGTCGCCGTCGTCACCGCCGACGGCTCGTTTGACGCCTCGCTGATCTCGCGCGCCGGACTCTGGGCCACGCCGCTTCCCTCGCCGGGCGGCCAACGCGTGGCCTACTTGCAAGCCATCGCTCCGCTCGAAAGCGTGACCAGCCGCTACCGGATCATGATCATGGATCGCGACGGGAGCAACTCGACTCTACTCTTTCCCACAAGCGATCAACCAGGCTTAATCCCGCTTGACGTGACGTTCACCTGGTCGCCCGACGGTTCGCAGATCGCCGCCATCTACAACGGCAACCTGTGGATCATTGACACCCTCACCGGCCTCAGCCAGCAGCT
>CAYYCF010000404.1:0-2321 GCA_964470235.1 uncultured Anaerolineales bacterium
CGCCGCAGCGCGGCCATGAGCGTTTCGTTCGGTTGGCAGTCGAGTTGTTTGGGTTGGCTGTTGAGGGTGAAATTTATTTTCATCTCGCATGAGACCTATCCCCACCCCGGCCCTTCCCTTAAGGGAAGGGGAGGGTGTGGGAGGGGCTAGGTCATTGCTCTTTCAATAGCCCGCTTTGCCACCACGCCCGCCATCGCTTTGCGATATTCGACACTGCCGCGATAATCGGGGACGGGATCGGCGTCGGCGGAAACGACAGCGGCGATTTTTTGCAGAAGATCGGCGGAGAGGGTCTGGCCTTCCAGCATTTTTTCTGCGGACGTGAATCGGCGGGGGGTTGGGCTTGCGCCGGCGATTGCCAAACGCGCATGACGGCACGTGGAAACGCCCCGCCGGGGCGCCTCCGCCTCGACAATGGCGGCGGCGACGACGATAGCCTGATCGCGCGGGGTGCGCGCCACGCGCTCCAGCCCCTCGCCCGATTGCGTTTGTTTAGCGAATCTCACTTCAATCAGCAAGTCGCCATCCCGAACCTGCTCCGCGTCCAACGCCAGCAGCGCCAACAAAACTTCGGGCGGGCCGTCGGTAGAAAGTATCGCGCCGCCGAGGGTCGCCACGTTACGCAATCCGAGGTGGGCCGCGAGGTGCGCGGCTTGGCACAGCACGCCGCCCGCTTGCGCCTGCAGAAGATCGGAGTCGGCCAGCTCTTGCAGTGGCGTCATCCCGCCGATTCGGATCGTGCCGCCGTCTTCTTTGATGGTGTTGAGTTTCAGTTGGCTCAGGTCTACGACGGCGTCAGCGTCGCGATAAGGATCGAGCGGCAGGCGGGGAGAAAGAATGAGGGGAACGGCGCGGGCGTCGGCGCGTTGCAGGAGTTTCTGCGCGCTCTGCAAATCGGCGGGGCGATGATAGTCTCGAAGGCGTGATGGCATGGGCGCTCCAGTATGACTTAGGTTTGACGCAACTGCTCATCGGGAAGCGTCCTGAACGAAGCGGCAGTGCTTTTCTGCCGCGCAGTTGAAGGGCGCGGGTATCGCGCGTGAACCGCACCCTTCAACTGCGACCCGCAAAGAGCGCGGGTCTTCGTTCAGGGTGCTTGTCTCACGAGTGGCATCAGCAGTTACAGTTTGACAATGATATTTTACATCACGAATGACACGAATTTGCGAGTGACTTGAATATTTTTCCAGATTCATGATATTCGTCCATTCGTGTCATTCGTGATAGAGGGTCTGAACAATCGCATCGCCGTCGCGCCCCACCGCGCCGATTGCCACACCGGCCATCCCTTTCTGTCCGATCAAACTCTCGGCGATCCGCCGCGCCAGCCCCAACTGCGCTTCCGTTTCTACTTTGTTGATCAACGCGATCACGCGCGCGCCCGTTGGCACGTTCTTGCACCCGCCCATTGGATGGGCGATGACCGCCGCCACGATTTCGGGCGTGATGATCTCGCCCAGGCGGATGGGGGCAAGTAATTCGATCAATTCGGGACGATGAACGTATTCAGCGGTGAGCGGCCGGCCAATAATATCAATGCCGACGACCGGCACGACGAGCGTCGTTTCTTTTGGGATGACGGGTTCGTGATCGGCGGGGGCTTTGAAAGGGCGCATGCGCGAGCCGTCGGCTTCGACAAGCACCGCGCTCACGCCCTTCATTGCTTGCATTTCGCGCACGGCCTCCGGCGCAACGCCGAACGCCTTGCCCTCCGCCGCATCCACTTCGCCGGTGATGAGGACGTGCGGCGCGCTGGAAAGCGCGGCGGACAAGGACGGCAGTGATTGAACGTGAACGGGCGCGAGGCGAATCTGGGCGGCGAAGATGCGGGTGGTGGTGGTGGTGATGGCACGGCCGCCCCGCTCCACGATCTCGGCGGCCAGGCGGAACATGGCCGTCGTCTTGCCCCCGCCGCCGACGAAGGCGACCACGTCATGCTCTGCGAGGCGGAGCGCCGTAAAGAGTTTCAAGGAAGTAGAACACAGATAAACACAGATCGAAGGAGATGAACACAGATTTCTTTTGTAATCTGTGTTCATCTGTGCTGATCAGTGTTCATCTGTGTTCCATTCATCCAAACCAGCACGGCTTCCAGCACGCCGCCGCCGATGGCGAGCGATTTGTCGGAGATGGTGAAGCAGTAGCGACGCTCACATCGCGGGTCGAGGTCGCCGATCTTTTCGTTTGCGGCCACCGGCAAGCCGTCATAGATCAGCCCGCGCAACACACCGTCGAATTTCGCCGTCACGGGTTGATCGTCCACGCAGGCGATTGTTTCGCCGGACTTAATCAGGTCTCCGATTTCTTTTTTGGCGCGCAAG
>CAYYCF010000405.1:0-2307 GCA_964470235.1 uncultured Anaerolineales bacterium
TGACTCGAATGCGTGAAGCGGCTTAGCGGCCGAGCCGCCGAGCGTAACACTTCCTTCGTATCCTCTGCACTCTTTGAAAATAACGGTGGCGTTGCCGGTGTTTCCCCCGCCACCGCCGCCACCCCCGCCGGGTCTGCGTGTGGCCGTAGGGGTAATAGTGGCCGTGGCGGTCAAGTTGGCTTGAGCCTGAAACGTTTCCGTCAATTGGGCTTGCCTGGCTGCAAATTCACTTGTTGCCGTCAGCGAAAGTGATTCTGCTGCTTGTTGAGCGCCCGCCTCGGCGGCTTGCGCCGTCAATTCTTGTTCTGCCATCAGCGCGGCTTCGGTTTGAGTTGCCCTGGCCTGCAAGATTTGGCCGTAGGCCTGCGTCGAAGTAGCGTCGGCGCTATTGATCTGACTCGAATAATATGTCGTGCCGACCACTCCGGCGACCAGAAGCGCGGCACAGCACAGCACCAGGGGAATTAGCACAGCCAACCAAACAATGTTATTTTTTGGGTGGGGAGCGGTCTCTTCTTCCATAAGGCAAATATTATAGCCGCTTGCCGCTATATCGTGTAGAATCGGATTATCTTCTAAGGAGTAGTGAGTCGTGACTCGTTCCGTTCAACGCCTATTGTTATTTGCGATTGCCGCGCTGGTCGTCGCCGCCGATCAATATACCAAGTTTCTCATTCGCGCCCGCTTGGCGCCGTTTGAAATGTGGCCGCCTGTGCCGGCGTTGGGAGATTATTTTACCCTCATCAATACCACCAACACGGGCGCGGCGTTCGGCATGTTCAAGAACGGCGGCGGAATTTTCACGATCGTCGCCGTGGTCGTCGTCGCCTTAATCGTCTTTTACTATCGCCGCATCCCGGACGGCGAAATCGCCATCCGCGTGGCGCTCGGCCTTCAACTCGGCGGCGCGATTGGCAATTTGATTGACCGCCTGCGATTCGGCACGGTCACCGACTTCATATACTTTCACTGGAAGGAGATACTAGACGCCCCGATTTTCAACCTAGCCGATCTTTCCATTACTGGCGGGGTGATCATTCTGGCGCTCCTCATGTGGCGCGAAAACGCCGACGCGCGCGCGGCCTCTGCCGCCTCAGTCGATCCACTGCCTGCGCCGCCGCCTACTGCTTCGCATGAGTGAGCGCGTCATCACCGTGAAATCCGAAGCGCCAGGCGGGCGGCTTGACCGCTATCTCGCCGCCGCGCTGCCCGATCTGTCGCGGGCGCAAATCCAACGTCTCGTCGAAGATGGATTTATCACAGTGGATCACGCTCGCGCCTCCAAAGCCAGTCTGCGGCTGTCGGGCGGGGAGGAGATCGTGGTGCGCATCCCGCCGCCCGCGCCCGCCCGCGCCCTACCGGAATCGATTCCCCTCACGGTCGTTTACGAGGACGGCGATCTCATCATCGTGGATAAACCGGCCGGCATGGTGGTTCATCCGGCGGCGGGGCATCCCGGCGGCACGCTGGTCAACGCCGTGCTGGCGCACGCGCCTGATCTCGAAGGCGTGGGCGACGAAGCGCGCCCGGGCATTGTGCACCGGCTCGACAAAGAAACGTCCGGCTTGATCGTCGTCGCCAAGAACGACAAGGCGCACCGCTACCTGCAGTCCCAATTTAAAGATCGCGCCGCGCAAAAAATGTATCTGGCGCTCGTCATCGGCCACCCGCCCACGCCGGCGGGAATGATTGACGCGCCGATAGGCCGCGACCCGAAGAACCGGCAGCGGATGGGGATCGTGCGCGGCGAGCGCGGGCGCGAAGCCCTCACCGAATATCACACCCGCGAGACGTTCCACAACTTCACCCTGCTCGAAGCCCTGCCCAAGACCGGGCGCACGCATCAAATTCGCGTGCATTTTGCGTTTCTCGGCTGCCCGTTGGCCGGCGATGCCCTCTATTCCACGCGGCAGGCCGCCGGAATAACACTGCCTGGCTTGCACCGCCAATTTCTGCACGCCGCTCGCCTCACGTTGCAACTTCCCTCCGGCCAGGTGCGGACGTTCGAGTCCGCTTTGCCGCCGGAGTTGGCCGAGGTGCTTGGGGAATTGAGGGCGCAGTCAAGCCGCTCTCGACTATAATAGCGCCAGTTTTTAAAAGGAACCCTTTTTTCATGCGCGAAGTCACCATTGCCACTGTTCAAATGCGTCCTGCGCTCAACGAGATGGAAGACAATCTCGTCAAAATGTCCGACTTCATCGCCAAGATTTGTGGCAGTCAGAAAGTTGATTTGATCGTCTTCCCCGAATTGATCACGACAGGCTATGAATGCGGCGTGCGTTTTGTAGATTTGGCCCAGCGCGTGCC
>CAYYCF010000406.1:0-2304 GCA_964470235.1 uncultured Anaerolineales bacterium
AACCCAAACAACTCGACTGCCAACCGAACGAAACGCTCATGGCCGCGCTGCGGCGTTCCGGCGTGCGGAGCGTGAAGCACGGTTGCGAAACCGGCGAGTGCGGCGCGTGCTCGGTTTTGCTCGATGGCAAGATTACGCCGACGTGCATCCTGCTCGCTGCCCAAGCCGACGGCCACTCCATCGTCACCGTCGAGTCGCTCACCAGCGGGCACGCGGAGCGAGTGCATCCGATCCAGCAAGCCTTCATTGATACCGGATCTATTCAGTGCGGATATTGCACTCCGGCGATGATTCTGGCGACGAAGGCGCTGATCGAAAAAGAAAAGAATCCCACTGAAGCGCAAGCGCGCGAAGCGTTGAGCGCGGCGCTATGCCGCTGCACCGGATACAAAAAGCCCGTCGAGGCGGTTCTGCGTGCGGCGGCGATGATGCGCGGCGAGCCCGTGCCGCCCGTAAACAGCGGCGGCATCCCGTTCGAATCGGTGTTCGGTCGCGGCGGGGAGGCGGGGCGGGCGCCTGATCTGCCCGAAACTTCCAGCGGGCGCGGCGGCGCGATCACGAAGCTGATTGCTTTCCCGGTCACACTCACTTCATCGCAACCACAGACCGAAGTTGTGGGACATCCCGAACCGAAAGTGGATGCGGTGAAATTGGCGAAAGGCCGCCCGGTGTTCACCGACGATGTGGACCCGCCCGGTCTCTTGCACGCCGCCTTGCTCACCAGCCCGCATGCTCATGCGCGAATCAAAAGTATTGACGCCGGCAAAGCTCGCGCCCTGCCTGGCGTGCACGCCGTGCTGACATATAAAGATGTGGAGCGAGTCATTTACGCCTCCGGCGGGCAGACGTGGCCCAACCCGCCGCCGTGGGATCAGGTGTCGCTGGATTCAAAAGTGCGCTTCGTCGGCGACCGGGTGGCGGTCGTGGCGGCGGAGTCGCCGGAGACGGCGCGCGAAGCGTTGGAATTGATCGAAGTGGATTACGAAATTCTGCCGGCCGTATTTGATCCCGAAGCCGCCAAAGGCGACGGCGCGCCCACGATCCACGACGAGCCGGACGCGGTGAAGATTCACGACGCAAAGCACAACATCGCCATCACCAGCGGCGCCGAGCATGGGGATGTGGAAAAGGGCTTGGCCGAGTCGGAGGTGGTGATCGAGCGCACGTATCGCGTGCATCAAGTGCAACAGGCTTCAATTGAACCGCACGTGGTGGTGACGTATTGGGACGAAGACGATCGGCTGGTGATTCGCACCAGCACGCAAGTGCCGTTTCACGTGCGGCGCATGGTTGCGCCCTTGCTCGGTTTGCCGATCAAGCGCATCCGCGTGATCAAGCCGCGCGTTGGCGGCGGGTTCGGCGGCAAACAGGAAATGCTCATCGAAGACCTGTGCGCCCATCTCACGCTGGCGACCGGGCGCCCGGTGCGCTTCGAATACACGCGCGAACTTGAGTTCACCAGCGCGCGCTCGCGCCACGCGCAGAAGATCACGTATCGCGCCGGAGTGATGAAGGACGGCACACTGCACGCGCTCGATATGCGCGTCCTGGAAGATACGGGCGCGTACGGCACGCACGGACTCACCGTCGGCACGGTCACCGGTTTGCGCGGTCTCTCGACTTATCGCTGTGCCAATCAGCGATTCCGCTTAGAAGCGGTGTATACCAACAAGCCGGTGCCGGGCGCGTTTCGCGGCTACGGCGCGCCGCAAGCCCTGTTCGCGCTCGAAAGTCTGATGGAAGAGATCGCGGTTGAAATGGGGATCGATCTGGTGGAGTTTCGTTTGAAGAGCGCCGTCCGCGTCGGCGACGAGGTGGTGATGTCCCGCGCGCTCGGCGAAGGCAAAGAGGGCTACGAGCAATATATTCAGTCGTGCGCTCTGCCGGAGTGTATCGAACAGGGCGGGGCGGCCATCGGCTGGGATCGGCGCGCCGATCCAAAGTGGGTGATGGATCCGGTTCGCCCGCACGTCCGGCGCGGGTTGGGCATGGCGGCGTGCATGCACGGCACGGCCATCGCCGGAATGGATATGGGCGCGGCCAGCATCAAAATGAACGACGACGGCAGTTTCAACCTGCACATGGGCGCGACCGATCTCGGCACGGGATCGGACACGGTGTTGGCGCAGATCGCCGCCGAGACGCTCGGCTGTCCGGTCTCCGACATTCTCACTTATTCATCGGACACCGATTTCACGCCGTTTGACACCGGCGCCTACGCTTCGAGCACCACCTACATTTCCGGCGGCGCGGTGATGAAAGCGGCCGAGAAAGTGCGCCAGCAAATTTTCGAGCGCGCGGCGT
>CAYYCF010000407.1:0-2295 GCA_964470235.1 uncultured Anaerolineales bacterium
TGGCTCGACGGTCAAGAGATCACGCAGTTCACCTACTTTCAACAAGCGGGCGGCCTCACCTGCGATCCCGTTTCCGTCGAGATCACTTACGGCCTTGAGCGCATCGCCATCGCCCTGCAAAACGTCAAAGGCTTCCGCGACATTCAGTGGAACGGCTCGCTCAAATACGGCGACGTGAATCTGCAAGGCGAGCAAGAGCACAGCAAATACTATTTCGAAATCGCCGACGTGGATCGCTTGCGCCAACTCTATGCGCTCTACGAAGCCGAAGCGCGGGCCGCGCTCGCCGCCGGCCTCGTCCTCCCTGCCTACGACTACCTCCTCAAATGTTCGCACACCTTCAATGTGCTGGACACGCGCGGCGCAATGGGCGTCACCGAGCGCGCCGGGTTTTTTGGAAAAATGCGCGGGGTGGCTCGTGAGGTGGCTGAGGCATATTTGGAACAGCGGCAACGGCTCGAATTCCCGCTGACGACGGACGACGGACGACGGATGACCGCCGTCCATCGTCTACCGTCTGTCGTCAGTGATCGGCCCGCGACCCTGCTACTCGAAATCGGAACCGAGGAACTGCCCGCCGCCGATCTCGACTCGGCCCTCGCCCAACTGCGCGAACTGGCGCCGAAGATGTTGGCCGACGCGCGGCTGACGCACGGCGAACTGCAAGTTCACGGCACGCCGCGCCGACTCGCCGTCCTCGCCATGAATCTTTTGCCGCGGCAGCCGGACGCCGAGCGCATCGTGCGCGGCCCCGCCGCCGACAAAGCCTTCGATAAAGACGGCCAGCCCACGCCCGCCGCCGCTGGCTTTGCCAAGAAAAATAACGTCGCCGTCGAATTGCTGGAGACTCGCGATAACTACCTCGTCGCCGTCGTGCGCGAAACGGGCAAACCCGCCGCCGAAGTGTTGACCGAACTTCTGCCGAAATTGATCGCGGTAATCAAAATTGACAAAACCATGCGCTGGAATTCCAGTGGCATCGCCTTTTCGCGCCCCATTCGTTGGATCGCCGCCCTGCTTGGCAAGTCGGTCATCCCGTTTGAATACGCCGGAGTCGAGTCGGGCAATGTCACTCGCGGCTTGCGCCCACTCGGTTCTCCGGAGAGCGTTATCAAATCGGCAGACAGTTATCTTGATACGATCCGCGCTAACGGCATTCTGCTCGACACTGCGGAGCGAAGTGTTGCCATCGAAGCCGGAGTCAAAAAGCTGGCCGCGTCCGTCGGCGGCGAGGCCTTGCTCATGCCCGAACTGCTGACCGAAGTGACCAACCTCGTCGAGAAACCGACCCCGCTCATCGGCGAATTTGAATCGGAATACCTTGCCCTGCCAAGCGCCGTGCTGATCTCGGTGATGAAAAAGCATCAACGGTATTTCCCGGTGCAGAAAAACGGGAAACTGCTTCCATACTTTATCGCCGTCCGCAACGGCGACGACGAGCATTTAGATTCAGTGCGCGAGGGCAACGAACACGTCATCCGCGCCCGCTTCGCCGACGCCGACTTCTTCGTGCGCGAAGACGTGAAGCAACCGCTCGAAGCCTACCGCGCCGGACTCAAAACCCTCACCTTCCAAACTAAACTGGGCTCGATGTTCGACAAATCCGAGCGCATCGAAAAACTGACCGGCACGCTGGGGACGATGCTCGGGTTGGGCGGTAACGAAAAGAAAACCGCCCTCCGCGCCGCGTACCTGTGCAAAGCCGACCTTGCCACACAAATGGTTGTCGAGATGACTGCCCTGCAAGGCATCATGGGGCGTGAATATGCCCTGCGAAGCGGCGAGAGCGCGGAGGTGGCGCAGGCCGTCGGCGAGCAGTATCAAACCGTGCCGGAGACCAAACCTGGCCTCGCCGTCGCGCTGGCCGATAGACTCGATTCGCTCGTCGGCCTGTTCGCCGCCGGGTTGATCCCGACCGGCGCAAAAGACCCCTTCGGTTTGCGCCGCGCCGCGCTTGGCCTTGTTCAGCCGCTCATCGAACACGGCATTGATTTCGATCTACGCGTGGCAATGCGGGCGGCGGGCGCGTTCCAGCCGATCCCGGTGAATGACGAAACGTACGCCCAAATCGCCGACTTCATCACCGGGCGTTTGCGCGTGCTGTTGATTGACTCCGGCTATCGCTACGACGTGGTGGACGCAGTGCTGGCCGAGCGTTGGCACGATCCGCATCAAGCCAAAAAATCGGTGATCGAGTTGAGTGAATGGGTCGCCCGTCCCGACTGGGCAGCCGTCCTTCCGGCCTATGCCCGCTGTGTCCGCATCACCCGCGATCAAAAGCAAACCTTTGAAGTC
>CAYYCF010000408.1:0-2294 GCA_964470235.1 uncultured Anaerolineales bacterium
GGCAGGCGATGATGAGGGTGGTGACGGCGACGATCAGCCCATAGGTCAACGCCGGGTTGGGGCCAAAGTCGTACCAGATCACAAAGCCGATGATCGCCAAGATCATCACCGACGGCGTGAAGTAAGCCGACACTTGATCTACGATCTTCTGAATCGGCACTTTACTGCCCTGCGCGTCCTGCACCAGGCGGATGATGTTCGACAGCGCAGTATCTTTGCCAACTTTCGTGGCGCGGAACTTGAACGCGCCGGTCTTATTGATCGTCGCGCCGATCACCTCGTCGCCGACTTTCTTGGACACCGGCAGAGACTCGCCGGTGATCATCGATTCGTCCACCGCCGACCGGCCTTCGATCAGTTCGCCGTCCACCGGAATCTTTTCGCCTGGGCGCACGACGACGACGTCGTTGACCAGCACCTCTTCAACCGGAATGTCCATCTCGTTTCCGCCGCGCACGACGCGCGCAGTTTTGGCTTGCAGGCCGATCAGTTTCTTGATCGCTTCGGACGTGCGGCCTTTGGCTTTGATCTCCATCGCCAGCCCCAGCACCACCAGCCCGGTGACCACTACCGTCACGTCGTAGTACACATCTACAAACATTTCGGACGGGAAGACTTGCGGAAAGAGCAGGGCCATGGTGGAATACAACCAGGCGACGCTGATGCCGAGCGCGATGAGCGTGTGCATGTTGGCCGAGCGGTGCTTGAGTCCCTCCCACGCGCCGGTGAAAAATTGACTGCCGGAGTAAAACATCACGGCCAGGCTGGCAACGGCCATCGCCGACCACAGATAAAACAGATTGGCGCTGCCGCGCGGGAAGAGATCGCGCAAGATGGGGAAGAAGTTGGGGTACGAAAGGATCATCGTCGGCAGGCCGATGGCAGCGGCAAACCACCACTTTCGCATGAGCGAGCGGTATTCTTTCTCGGCGGTCTGCGCCTCTTTGTCGAGCTCCGGCTCGGAGGCCTCGGCGGCGCGCGCCGCGGTGTACGGCCCCGTGCTTTCGACGGCTTTCACCAGCCGGTTGAGATCGCCGATGACGGGCGAGTATTCGACCTTCACTTCATTCGTCGCCGGGTTCATCGTCGCATCCAGCACACCTGGCGTGGCCTTGAGCGCGCCTTCGATTCGCGTCACACATTCGGCGCAATACAAGCCGCTCACTTTCAATCGCATGGTTTGACTGGCGGTATCGAAACCGGCGGCGCGCACGGCGTCCACGAAGTCAGTCGCTTTCGCGCGCGCCGGATCGTATTCAATCGCTACGCGCCCACCGCCGGTGTTGACATTCACTTTGCTCACACCAGGAATGGATTGCAGCGTCTGCGCGAGCACGGGGCCGCCCTCCCTGCCCCCGCTCGCGGGGGTTGTGCGGGAGAGGCCGCGCACCGGCAGTTCCAGCCGCACCGCGCCGCTCGCGCCTTCGGCGAGTCCGGTCGTGGCGGAGGGAACGGCGAGGGCGAAGCGCTCCGGCGCGGCGTCAAACTTCGTCACGCAGTTTTCCGAACAGAAGTGATACGTTTGGCCTTTGTGTTGGCGTGCGGCGAATGCTGATTGCGGTTCGATCTCCATTCCGCAGACCGGGTCTTTGACGGGCATAGGCTCCTCCGAAAGTTGCTCTGAATAGTGTATGCCGGAAACGGCGCTTTGGGTAGCGTGATTTTGCCCGTTCAGAGAGAGGCAAAATGGCCTATGTCACAGTCGCTTCGGCGCGGCCGCCTCGCGTGAGCGTCCAACCGATCAACGGCAGGGCAACGGCCAGCGCGGCGAGCGCGACGATCTGCGATTGCGTCAGCCCGAAGGCAATGATTTGATACGAACTGGTGAATGCCAACAGGAATCGCTCGACGCTATAAAGGGTGAGATACACGAGGAACAGCAGCCTTTCCGTTCGGCTTCGCGCGCTGCGAGCCACACGCCAGTGACAATCGCCGCCAGAACGATCGGCTGTACCAACGGATCGCGAAATGCCCAATGCTGAAAATGACGGGATCAATGCTGATGGTAATCATTCCAAAAACAAAGTTGACAATCCAAGCTGGCGGATTATAATATGCAAGAATTCTAATATAGTAAGGTAGTCGAATGGCCGACTCTCAACTCTACGAACTGCACGCCAGCATTTGCCAGACGCTTGCCAACCCCAAGCGGCTGGAAGTCATTGACCGCCTGCGCGACGGAGAACAATCCGTGAGCGAATTGGCCGAGGCCATGAAGATCAGCCAGGCCAACCTCTCTCAACATTTAGCCGTCATGCGCCAGAAGGGAATCGTCGCCACGCGGCGCGAAGGGC
>CAYYCF010000409.1:0-2291 GCA_964470235.1 uncultured Anaerolineales bacterium
CGGTGATGATTGGCGGAAACATTCCAGCGCGCGACATCGCTCCGTTGAAAGCGTTGGGCGTGGCGGGCGTGTTCCCGACCGGAAGCAGTTTTGACGCCATCGCCGCCTTCATCCGCGAGCGAGCAGGCGAAAAAGAAACAGCCAGCGTTTAAGTGGAGGAAACTATGAACAGAGAAATGTTGAAAATCGGCGTCGATTCAGTAGCAATATATCAAAGCCAGGGCAAAGGGCCAGCCGCGCTTCTCGTCCATGGAAACTCATCGTCGAGCCGGTCGTACCAGCGCCAGCTCGAGGGAGCGTTCGGCGAGAAGTTCCGGTTGGTCGCAATGGACTTGCCCGGCCATGGGCAATCATCGCCCGCCTCCAACCCGGCGACCTACTCTATGCCCGGTTACGCCGAGGTCGTGGTGCAAGTCGCCAAACAACTCGGCCTCGCCGAAGCCGTGTTTGTGGGCTGGAGTTTGGGCGGGCATGTTGTGCTGGAAGCGAGCGGTCAACTGCCAAAAGCTGCCGGGTGGATGATTTTCGGCACGCCGCCGCTGGCGTTTCCTCCCGCGATGGCTGAAGCGTTCCTGCCTAACCCGGCGATGGGCGCGGCCTTCAAGCCTGACCTAACCGAAGAAGAGGCCGCCGGTTTTGCGTCAGCGATGTTCAAGCCGGGCACGCCTGTCCCCGATTTCTTTTTGGATGATATTCGCCGCACCGACGGGCAGGCGCGGTTGGGGCTGGGCGGCAGCATTCGCCCGGACGGTTATAAAGACGAGATCGAGATCGTCGCCAATCTCACCGCGCCGTTGGCAATTCTTCATGGCGAGCATGAGCAACTCGTCAACCACGCTTACATCAGCGCCTTGAAAATGCCCACCCTCTGGCGCGGCGCAGTCCAAATTGTCGGCGACGCCGGACACGCGCCGCACTGGGAGCAGCCCGAGCAGTTCAACGCGCTGTTGGAGGCATTTCTGCTCGAGACCGCGAGATAGCGGGAGCGGAGTTGAATCTCACGCCGCCTCTGCTGGCACAAGCACCGTGCGCTCACGGGAGCGTTCGGCAGCGTTTATTCGCGAAAGGGTGGGTGCAGGAGAAACGGCGAGGTGAGGATTAAGACTCGAGGCCGAGGGCGGTGGCGAGTTTGCGATTGAGCTCCACAAGATCGGTCGGAGAGAGTTTGCCAATCTTGTGCCGCACCATTTTCGGCGACAGTGTTGCCAGTGAGGCTTTCACTATAGATGGCTTGAGCAGGCCAGCAAATTGCCAGTCAGCCAGCCGAGTGTCCGTTGGGCCGCGGTGATGACCGATCTGACTCGTGATCGCTGCGATGATGATGTCTGGCTCGGTCTGATGAAACAGCGCGCTACTTACGACGACGGCGGGGCGATTCTTGTTGGAGGATAGATCGGCAAATGGAAATGGCACGAGGAGGACATCTCCGCGTTGATAAGTCATGACGGCGGCCTCCAGTCGTCGTATAGGGTGTCTTCAGGATTGTCCCAGATTCGGTTGAATGTGGCTGCCGAAAGAACCGAGATAGCCGTGCGATCTGAGCCGTTAGCCGATCCGAGCACCAACAGCGTCGCGCCGAGCAGGCGCCAATCTCTGCCCAGTTTGACGCCGTGCAGTAGGCCCTTCTTCAGCATTGACTCGACATTGCGCTTCGTGGTCTTGAGCAGTTTGGCGGCCTCTGCCGTCGTGTAATAAGCATTCGACTTGATTTCGATAGCGGGAATTGTTCGCATGGCCCATCTCTGGCAACACTCCAAGTATATCATGAAGGAAAAGGTGTGCCTCGATCCCAACAAGGACACCTGGCACCCTTCACCCCTGCTGGGCCAGATTGTGCTCGTCACAACGCTCAACGAAGACGGCACGTCCAACATCGCGCCGAAGAGTTGGATTTCGATGATGGCTCTCGACCCGCCGGTGCTGGCGTTGGGCTGCAATGCGCAGCACTGGACGGGGCGGAACATTCTGCGGAGGGGGGAGTTCGTGGTGAACGTGCCCGGCGACGATTTGGCCGAAGTTGTGTGGAAGTCGCACACACTTCCGCACCCGCGCCCGGTGGAAGCAGCCGGTTTCACCCCCATCCCTGCGCTCACCGTGAAACCGCCCCGTATCGAAGAGTGCCGGGCGCATCTGGAGTGTGTGCTCGATCAATCTTTGACTTACGGTGACGAGTTGATCGTGCTGGCGCGCATTGTCACGGTTTCGGTGGACGAAGAAGCCGTGTGCGCGGACGATCCGTATGCGTATTTGAGGATGTTTGCGTTTTTGGAAAACAGCACTTATGGGGTGAT
>CAYYCF010000410.1:0-2283 GCA_964470235.1 uncultured Anaerolineales bacterium
AGCCGAATTTTTGGAACAGCACATTGGCCGGCGCGGATGCGCCGTAGCCGGTCATGCACACGCAATCGCCTTTTGATCCGATCCACTTGTGCCACGATTGGGCCACACCGGCTTCGACGGCGAGGCGGGCGGACATGGCCGGCGGCAAAACGGAATCGCGGTAGGCTTGCGACTGCATTTCGAAAAATTCCATGCACGGCATCGAAACGAGCCGCACGTTGATTCCTTCCGCGGCCAGTTTGATCCCGGCGCCGATAATCAACCCCAGTTCGCTGCCCGATGCCATGAGAATAATCTGTGGGCCGCCGTCGCCGATGTCGGCCAGCACGTACGCGCCGTAGTGCAGGCCGGAGGCGGGCGCGTAGATTTCGCGATCCAGCGTTGGCACGTTTTGGCGCGTGAAGGCTAGCACAGTGGGCGCATGTTGGCGTTGGATGGCGGCGCGCCAGGCCTCCACGGTTTCGTTGGCGTCGCCGGGGCGGATGAAAACCAGATCGGGAATGGCGCGGAGGGCGGCGAAGTGTTCGACGGCTTGATGCGTGGGACCGTCTTCCCCCAGTCCGATGCTGTCGTGCGTGAAGACGAAGATGGATTGTATTTTGGAAAGCGCGGCGAGTCGAATCGCGGGACGCATGTAATCGGAAAAAGTGAGAAACGTGGCGCTGTACGGAATGAAGCTGCCGTGTAGGGCCATGCCGTTCACTGCCGCGCCCATGCCATGCTCGCGCACGCCGAAGGCGATGTTGCGCCCGCCGTAACCGACCTCGCCGCCGACCAGCCCTTGCGCCGTTTTTGCGTCGAATGTTGGGGGTTGAAAATCACCCAGGCCTTTGAGCCAGGTGAACGTGGATGGATTGAGATCGGCCGAGCCGCCCATGAGTTCGGGCAATTTGGGGGCGAGGGCCTGCAAGGCGGATTCGGACGCTTTGCGCGTGGCGATTCCTTTGGGATCGGCAGTGAACGTCGGCAGGTCGGCATCCCAACCGGCGGGCAGTTCAGGGGCGAACCGCCGTTTGAATTCGGCTGCGAGCTCCGGGTAGGCCGAGGCATAACGATCAAAGGCCGTTTGCCATTCGCGTTCGTTCTGTCGGCCATCACTCACGGCTCGCCGAAAATTTTTCACCGCCTCGTCGGGAATGAAGAAGGCCGGTTCGGCCGGCCAGCCCAGATTCTTTTTGGCGTTGATCACTTCGTCCTGGCCGAGCGGCGAGCCGTGCGCTTCAAACGTGCCCTGCTTGTGCGGCGAGCCGTAGCCGATGATCGTTCGGGCGAGGATGAGGGTGGGGCGCGAGGAGTCGGCGCGGGCGGCGGCCAGGGCGTTCGAGATCGCGTCGAGATCGTTTCCATTGTCCACGCGCTGAACGCGCCAGCCGTACGCTTCGAATCGTTTGCCTACGTCTTCGGTGAAAGTGAGCGACGTCGAACCGGCCAGCGAGATTTTATTGTCGTCATACAGCACGATCAATTTGCCCAAGGCGAGATGGCCGGCGAGCGAACAGGCTTCGGAGGCGACGCCTTCCATCAAGTCGCCGTCGCTGGCGATGACGTAAGTGGAGTGATTGACGATAGTGTGATCGGGCTTATTAAAATGCGCGGCCAGATGCGCTTCGGCGAGAGCCATACCCACCGCGTTGCCGAAGCCCTGGCCGAGGGGCCCGGTGGTAGCCTCGACTCCGGGGGTGAGGTGGCTCTCCGGATGGCCGGGCGTTTTGCTTCCCCACTGGCGGAAGTTTTTCAATTCTTCCATTGATAAATCGTAGCCGGTGAGGTGCAGAAGCGAATAGAGCAACATCGAGCCGTGGCCGCCGGAGAGGACGAAACGATCGCGATCCGGCCATTTGGGATTCGACGGATTGTGTTTGAGGTGGCGCGACCACAGCGCATAGGCCATGGCCGCCGTGCCCATCGGCAGGCCGGGGTGACCGGAGTTGGCTTTTTGCACCGCGTCTACCGAAAGGAAGCGGAGGGTGTTGACGCTGAGGAGGTCGAGGTCGGTCATTGGCAGATAGCAGATAGCAGATGGCGGATAGCTGCTTCGCGTGGCCGCTTCGCGTGGCAGATAGTGGATAACCGTTTACCATCTACCATCTGCCATCGGCCATAGGCTATAAGCTACATGCCGTCAGCTATCAGCTCAATTCATTTCGCCCTTGTAAATCTTCATCAGGCTGCCCAGCAGTTCGAGGGCTTCGGGCTTGGGACGTTGGAAGGAGTTGCGCCCGATGATTGACCCGAAGCCGCCGCCGTCGCGGATGGCGCGGGCTTCGTTGAGCACGGTTTCAG
>CAYYCF010000411.1:0-2269 GCA_964470235.1 uncultured Anaerolineales bacterium
AAAACGATTATACCGCAAGCGGAGTTGCGAGGGCGTTGAAGGTCGGATGAGTTGCGGCGCGTTGCAATTGCGGCGGGCAGTTTTATGGCATATACTATCGAAGAGAAATGCTGGCTTGAGGCGGAGTGGAATGCGAAAAGATTCTATGAAATCAATGTTGGGCGAGCTGGCGCACTGTCATCACCTGAGGCAATATCAATGCTCAAGCTGCATCTCGATACCGACTTAGGAGGCGATATTGACGATCTGTGCGCATTGGCCATGGTGCTCAATTGGCCAGACGCTGAACTTCTCGCCATTACCACAGTAGCAGAACATCAAGGCAAACGAGCCGGTTATGTACGTTACATTTTGGGTCTCGCTGGCCGGGAAGACATCCCTGTCGCCGCCGGGGCCGATGTCTCTCTGGATTGCTATCGCTCGTGGCAAGGTTTGCCGGACGAAAACAGCTATTGGCCGGAACCAGTCCCGCCTGCCCCAACATCTCTCGATCAAGCTCTCACTTTGCTTAAGCGCAGCATCGAGCAAGATGCGGTTATCGCCGCAATTGGAGCTTTCACGAATCTAGCCCTGGTGGAGCAGCAATCTCCCGGTATATTGCGCCATGCCAAGCTTTATCTCATGGGTGGGTATGTGTTCCCTCCCAGGGCAGGGTTCCCGCCTTGGGGCCACGAAATAGATTTCAACGTCCAGATCGATGTTCAATCTGCACACTATGTTGTCGAACACTCCAGCCCCACTTTCGTACCTCTGGCTGTCACCGTCGAAACTGCGCTGAGAAGAGCCGATCTTGCCACCTTGAGACAGTCAGGGCCAGTGGCTCGACTCATCGCAAGACAAGCCGAGGCTTTTGCTAAAGATGAGAAGTACGAAGCCCAATATGGTCAAACGTGCCAAAGCTTGCCAAAAGACATCATCAATTTCCAGCATGATTCACTCGCTTGTGCAATCGCGTTAGGCTGGAATGAAGGGGTGGAGATCAGAGAAATCCCATTGAAACTAGAGATCAGAGATGGATGGCTGTGTCAAACAGTTGACGAAAGCGGGCAACTTACAAAAGTAGTGACGCGAGCAAACGGAGACAAGTTCAACGAGTTCTGGTTAAGTACAGTAGCGCGCAAGAATGCTAAAGGAAGCGAGTCTAGACCCTAAAGGTCTTTAAGACCTTTAGGGTCTACACGAACAGAGGCGAGTGGGTGGGTGCAGAGTCGGCATACGGTGAAGTGTATAATTGAATAAGCTATCCGGAAGGAGAACAAAATGACCCTGGTGGAGCAAATTCAAAACCAGCTGCGCCAACTGCCGCCTGAAAAACAAAGCGAAGTGCTCGATTTCATCTCGTTCTTACAGCAGCGGCTGACGGTCGCGCCACAAAGCGCCAAACAACGCTCCCTGCGCCAACATCCCGCCTTCGGTTCGTGGCGCGGGCGCAAAGTTGACGCGCTCAAGTATCAGCACAATCTCCGCTCCGAGTGGGACCAGCGCGCATGATTGCCGTTTTTGACACCAATATTGTCATTGACGCGCTGAACGGTTTGCCCGAAGCCGATGCCGAATACAGCCGCTATGAGCGCGTACTCATCAGCCGCATCACGTGGATGGAAGTGCTAGTCGGCGCGCAGGATGACGACATCCAACTGCGCGACTTTCTCGAAACGCATTTCGAAATCATCCCGCTCGACCTGACAGTGGCGGAAACAGCCGTGCGATTACGGCGCGCTCATCACATGCGCCTGCCCGATGCCATCATCTGGTCAACCGCGCAAACAAACAACGCAGTGCTCGTCTCGCGCAATACCAAAGACTTCAACCCGGCTTGGGACGGCATTCGCGTTCCTTACAAAATTTAATTCGCGCCTACAAGCTCTACGACTTGACCCCCAAAGAAATCGTCCTCTCCCCCATTCCTCACCCTTGCCCTGACTCTCCCCTCAAAGTACAATCCCCGTTGAAATGGCGACCGCTCAAAGCACTCCCACAGCCACCGGCGACGCCGATGTTCAATTCCGCGCCGCGCTCGACCGGCTGGCGACGCTCGTCGCCTCGGTCACCCTCCTGCTCGTCGTCGGCGTGTACGCGGCCACACCCCTTCTGGCCTACAGTTGGACGCGCATTCCTTTCTTCGGCGCGTTCGTCGAGCCCACCCTCATTTTCAACGGCATCGGCTCACCCGACTGGGCGCTCATCGCCGATAATCAAAGTGACCTCAACGGCACCAACTTCCCCGACCGCTTGATCGGCATTGACGCCCGCACCGTCACTTCGCCCG
>CAYYCF010000412.1:0-2223 GCA_964470235.1 uncultured Anaerolineales bacterium
GCGGGATCGCCACCAGCTCGATCCCTTGCTCGCTCTGACGCAACGGCGAACACGCCTCGACCGCCGCGCAGGCTTCGTACCATCCCCGCGCTTTGAAATCCCCCGATTGAATCACGACCACCGCCCCGCCCTGCGGCAGAACGACGGCCTCGTCCCCGTCCACAAACCGGCGCGGCGTGTCGTGGAACAAAACGTCCATCACCGCCGGAAACTCGTCCACACTTGGATCATCGCCCTCGCCGACGGACAAAATTTCGGGCGCGGTCTGTTCCGCTTTCATCGCCTTAGCCTGATCGACCACGTTGAGCAGTAACCCCAACGGCGTGCCGAACCCGCCGGGGGTGTTGACCGCGCCGATGAAGAAGAGCAGAGCGAGCCAAACGCCCGCTTGCGCGGCGGCAGAGGCGGCGACGATAATGGAACCGCCAAGACGCCAAGGACGCGAAGGATTATTTTCTTGTTCTCTTTGCGCTCTTTGCGTCTTTGCGGTAAAAAAAACTGTAACCGTGCTGGCAGCGTCGCCCGCGAGGATGTATCCGGCGGGCAAGGTGATGATGAAGTAGTGCGGAAAGATGGGGACGTTGTGCGCGGCAAAAAACAGAATGGGGGCGACGAACCAGGCCGCCAAAACAAAGTCCTGCATCTTGTGGCGGTACACAGCCAGCCCCAACCCGGCGACGGCCAGTGCGCCCCACAGCCAGCGAACCGGATCAATGTTCGGGATTGAGTTCAAGTAATCCTGAAACGCCTTCGGCCCGGCGAGCGAGTGAATGTCCGCGCCGGTAAGAACCATCCAGGCGAAGCGGAGTGATTGGAGATCGAGGGTAACGGGGCGGGAGAGGAGGCTGGAGGTTAGAGGTTGGACGTTGGAGGAAGCGGATTGCCGAAAGAGATAGATTCCAAAGGGAGCGGCGAGGGCGGCGGCGACGAGGAGGCCGAGGGCAACTTCGATCCAGCGCACGCGGCGGCGGAAGATGAGGAGGAGGATCGCGGTCAGAGGAACAAAGGCCAGGCCGGAGAGGTGAATTTGGGCGACGACGGCGAGGGCGAGGAGATGAAGCAGAAGAAACCAGCGGCGGTTTTCGACGAAAGCGGCCAGCGCCGTGCCGATGTAAAACAGGACGAATAACGGTAGAAGATTCTGCGCCCAGATTTTACGTGAAAAGATAACAGCCCACGGGCTGACGGCGAACATGAGCGCGGCGACGAGGGCGGCGGTCTGGCCCCAATACTTGCGTGTGAGGCGGTAACAAACGTACACGGCGACGGTGTTGAGCGCGGCGACGAAGAGGGTGGCGGAGTACGGGTGCTTCCAAATCAACAGCGGAATGGAATAGAGCCACACCGAGAGCGGAAAGTTCGCGAGGCCAACCGATGAGCCGATGCCGCGCAGGGCGAATGATTTGAACTCGGCCATGTCGAGAGCCAGCGCGTACAGGCGGGCTTCGTCGGCTTTGAATTCGGTGAGGCCCGGCCAGCCGAGGCGGAGGAGGGCGGCAAGGAGGAGGATGGCGGGGAGGGTGAAACGTGAAATGTAGAGCGTGAGGCGTGAGGCGTGGAGGGTCATTGGGAAATGCGGAATGATCGCGAAGCGTGCGGAATGCGGAATAAAACGGATATTGAAAAGCCGAGAGTAATTAGAGTAGTGAGTGCGCCGAGGGCGAGCATGGGCGAAGTGAAGCGGAATGATACCGTGCTTTCGCCTGCGGGGAGGAGGACGGCCATGAAGGCAGTGTCCGCGCGGAGGATGGGCGCAGGCTCGCCGTTGACGGTGGCGCGCCAGCCGGGATACCAGACTTCGGAGAAGACGAGGTAGGCCGGAGAGGGAGTCTGGGCGACGACGGTGAATCGGCCTGGGGCGTAGGAGGTGTAGAAGATGTTAGTCGAGTAGTCGGGTAGTCGAGTAGTCGGGTGGTCGGGGAGTCGAGTAGTCGAGTAGTCGGGCGGTCGGGGAGTCGAGTAGTCCGGTGGTCGAGTAGTCGAGTAGTCCGGTGGTCGGGATTCGAGGATGACTTGGGAGGCGGGGTTGAAGGTTGGATCGTGAATCGCGGCGAAGGGATCGGTTGAGAAGATGGGGTTGTAGATCAGGCTGACGCGGGGCATGGCGTTAGTGTTGAGATAAACGTCCACGTCGGGGTCTTCGTTGAAGACGGGGACAAAGGTGTAATCGGCAGGCGGCGAGTTTTTGTCGGCGACGACGAATTGGGCGTTGAGGAAGTTGTA
>CAYYCF010000413.1:0-2222 GCA_964470235.1 uncultured Anaerolineales bacterium
AGTCTAATGTGAGAGGCGCGTTTGCGGCCGATCGGGATCAAGTGCAGGACTTAGCCATTGTGTTGATTGACGACGTGTGTACTACCGGCGCGACCTTGAGCGCGTGCGCGGCGGCGCTGCTGGCGATGGATGCCCGCGAGGTATGGGCGTATACGCTGGCCAGGGCGCGATTCGATGTCGCCGACCCGTTACTCTAACGCAAGGAGGAACCTATGACAATCGAAGTAATGATCAGCGGGCACGATGTAAGCATTCCAAGCAGGTTGAAAGAGTACATTGAAAAGAAGGTGGTCAAACTGGAGCGGTACTTGCCGGAACTCGGCCAAGTGCGCGTGGACCTGTCGGTGGAGCGAGCCGCGCGCGACGCCGACGACAGGCAAGTGGTGCAATTGACGGCCAGGCCGCACGGCACCTTTCTCCGCGCCGAAGAACGCACGAATGATATGTTTGCCGCGGTGGATTTGGCGCTAGAGAAAATGCAGAGGCAAATCGAGCATTACAAAGCGCGTCACCGCCGAGGGCGCGGCGACGGGGTTGGCTTGGCGACGGCCGCCATTGAAGCCGAAGGGGAGCCGGAGACTCAACCAGGCGCCGGCCCTTTGGTTGTGCGCCGCAAGCGATACCCTATTTCGCCAATGACAGAGGCCGAAGCGATTGAGCAAATGCCTCTTCTGCAACACGAAAACTTTTTCATCTTCTACAACGCGGAAACTGCCAAGATGAATGTGCTTTATACGCGCAAAGATGGAACTCTTGGGCTGATCGTGCCTGAAGTGAGTTAGCTCAAAGCAGACCTTCGAGGTTCAGGCGGCCTCGAAGGTCTTTTTTGTCCTGGCGACGGGAACTACCAGCCCTCGATATACTTCTGCCACTCGGAGTTGTCTTTGAGGTGGCGGCCAAAAAGGTAGGTGGCGGAGGGTGCGGGCTCGGCCGGCTTGTGCCGCAGAGTCATTTGTGCTTCGCCCACCGTCCGTCCGCCTTTGCGGCGATTGCACGGCGGGCAGGCCGTGACCAGGTTATCCCAACGGTGGCCGCCGCCCTTGTGCCGCGGCGTGACGTGATCAATCGTCAGGTGCGGCGTCTGCCGCCCGCAGTATTGGCAGGTGTAACTGTCCCGCCGGAAAACTTCGCGCTTAGAGAGCTTGACGCGCGGACGGGGCCGCTTGATCATCTGCCCCAAACGGATGACGGACGGCGCGGGGTAGGTGATGCGAGTCGTGCGGATATGTCCGCGCCCGTCTGCCACGAGTTCGGCTTTGCCTGTCACCAGCAAGCCCACGGCGCGTTTGGTGTCGCACACGTTGAGCGGCTCGTAATTGGCATTAAGCACTAACACTGCTCGATTAAGACCCGTATCCATTCCCTTTTGACCTTCCGGCGAATTTTACCTCAAATCCGGTTTTGCACTATCGGGCTTCAGCCAGCTTTTGATAGAGAACAAATTGAAAATAGGCCATGAGTGCGCTGAGGCGCAGCCCGTGCCAGCCGTCGCGCCAGCCGCCGAGGGCGACAAAGCGCCAATAGAATTGCCGCAGTGGCTGAAGGACAAAGTTCTGCGGCCTGGCGCGCATACCTTGCGCGTGAAGGATCCCTGCGTCGTATTGAGTGTATTTGTATTGTTTGGCGATAAACTCCGGCACGGTTTCATAATTGAGGTGAATGAGCGGATTCTGCAAACGGCCTTCGCCGCCGTCGAGGAGGGCCAACTCGTGAACGTGCCGACTCGGATCGAACCGGGCGCGGCCGCGGCGAAGCAAGCGCAGTTGATAGTCGGGATACCATCCGGCGCGCAGAGTCAATTTGCCGAAGATGTAGTTGTGGCGCGGCACCCACCAACCCGCTTCAGGCCTCACAGGTCTTAATAGACCTGTGAGGCCTGAGATTTCATCGGTCAGCACGGGCGTGGCTCGCTCGTCGGCGTCCACGAAAAATATCCAATCGGCCTGCATCGCGTCGAGGGCGGCGTTGCGTTGCGCGGCGTAGTTTTCGAAGCGGTGTTGAATGAGCCGCGCCCCGAATTGGCGGGCGATGTCGGCGGTGGCGTCCGTGCTGAAGGAATCGAAGACGACGATCTCATCTGCCCAGCGCAGGCTGGCGAGGCAGTCGGGGAGGTGTTTTTCTTCGTTGAGGGTGAGGACAACGGCGGAGAGGGTCATCTTACGCCCCCTCGAACACGAATTGCATCCACTGTTTGTTCACGACGATTTCGTTGGGAGACGGCG
>CAYYCF010000414.1:0-2219 GCA_964470235.1 uncultured Anaerolineales bacterium
TTTTGATTCTGCTTTAGGTTTACGAGGAGGCATAAGATTCTAAGTCCATGACTTCTTCGCCGGTTTTGTAACTGCTGACAGCCCTCGTGAGGCAAGCATCCTGAGCGGAGTTCCGCGTGTTTTTCGCGGAACGAAGTCGAAGGATGCGGGTCACGCACAATAACCGCGTCCTTCAACTGCGCGGCAGAAAAACACTGCCGCTTCGTTCAGGACGCTTCCACGTGAGCAGTTACTTGGTTCTAAAAACGCAACGAGCCGCCCGCGCAAAACTGCGGACGGCTCGGAGTGGGAGAAGCTACTACCCCCGTCACCATCGCGGGTGCGCGTTGGCGTGTTACCTTGGGGAGCAGTTTAACATGTTTTTCATTCCACCGTCACGCTCTTTGCCAAATTTCTCGGCTGATCCACGTCGCACCCTCTCAACACCGCGATGTGATAGGCCAGCAATTGCAGCGGCAAAACGGTGAGCACCGGGCTGAGCAGCCACGAGCACTCCGGCACGTAGAGAACGTGATCGGCTTTGGCCGCCAACAGCTCGTCGCCGTCGGTCGCCACCGCAACCACCACCCCGCCCCGCGCTTTGGCTTGCTCCACTTGGCTGAGCATCTTGTCGTACCAGCGATCTTTCGTCGCGATGACCAGCACCGGCAGGTCCTTGTCAATCAGCGCGATCGGGCCGTGTTTCATTTCCCCCGCCGGATAGCCCTCGGCGTGAATGTACGAAATCTCTTTCAGCTTGAGCGCGCCTTCATAAGCGATGGGCATGTTGATGCCCCGCCCCAAGTAGAGGCAGTGCGCCGTGTCGCGCAGTTTGCGGGCGATAACTTCCACTTGCGGCTCGCGGTCGAGCGTGCGCCCCACCAGATCAGGCAGCAGCGACAGATCGGCGGCCAACGTTTTCAATTGTCTGGCGTTCAGTGTCCCGCGCAGTTCGCCTAACTTCATCGCCAGCAAATACAAATCCACCAACGGCGCGGTGAACGCTTTGGTGGAGGCCACACCGATCTCGGGGCCGGACTGCATCGTGATGTATCCGTGCGCGGCGCGCATCGCTTGCGAGCCGATGACGTTGACGATGCTCCACAACGTCGCGCCCTTGCCGCGCCCCTCTTCCATCGCCGCCAGCGTGTCGGCGGTTTCACCGGACTGGCTGATGGCCAACACTACCGTTCGATCATCCACCAGCGGATCGCGGTAGCGGAACTCGGACGCGATGTCCACTTCCACCGGCAGGCGCGCCAGCGACTCGATCATCAACTTGCCCACCATACCGGCGTGCGCCGCCGTGCCGCAGGCCACGATCACAATTTTGTCGATCTTCTTCGCCAGTTCCGCCGTGAGATTCAGGTCGTGCAGGGTCACCTGCCCGGTCGCAAAATCAATCCGCCCGCCGATGGTGTCGGTGATCGAACGCGCCTGCTCGTGAATCTCTTTTTGCATGAAGTGGCGATATTCGCCTTTTTCGGCGGTCGCCATATCCCAGGCGATGTTGTGCACTTGCGGCGTTACCGTTTTGCCGTCAAACGTCTGCACGCGGAAACCTTCGCGCGTGACGACCGCCATCCACTGCGATTCCAGGAATACCATGCAGCGCGTGTGTTCGAGGATGGCGGGCATGTCCGAGGCCAGGAACATTTCCCCCTCGCCGATGCCCACCGTCACGCCGCCGGCGTTGCCCATGCGGGCCGCCACGATCTTGCCCGGCTCGCGCGCCGTCATGGCCACGATCACGTTGGCGCCTTTGAGCCGTTTGATCGTCTGCCGCACCGCTTCTTCCAGCGGCACGTCCGCCGCCAGAAACCGCTCGACCAGGTGCGCGATGACTTCAGTATCCGTATCGGAGCGGAACTTCACGCCCTCGGCTATCAACTCCTCTTTGAGGGCCGCAAAGTTTTCGACGATACCGTTTTGGACGATGACCGCTTGCCCGGCTTCGCCCAAATGCGGGTGCGCGTTGCGTTGCGAGGGCGCGCCGTGCGTCGCCCAGCGCGTGTGCCCGATGCCGATCGTTCCACTCACCGGATCGTTTTCGTAAAGCGTGATGAGGTTGTTCAGTTTGCCGGCGTCGCGGCGGATATTGATCTGCCCGCCGGACATGACGGCCAGGCCGGCCGAGTCGTAGCCGCGATACTCCAGCCGCTTCAAGCCGTCCAGAATTATCGGCGCCGCTTGCCGCGGCCCGACGTAACCAACAATGCCACACATGGGGGAGTCCTCCT
>CAYYCF010000415.1:0-2219 GCA_964470235.1 uncultured Anaerolineales bacterium
TCGTGATAGAAAGCGTGCCCGATCTCAAATTGCTCGAACCGATCATCGCCGCCCTCCCGCGCGAGCGCGGGTGCAACTGCCCGAACCTCAACCCCGCCGCCCACCGCGAGCTCGGCGGCGATTGGAAAAAGTGGATACGAGCAAGCGCAGATTGACTATCCCTCCAATATGTATAACCACGAACCATTCGGCTACGTTTGTCCATTCTGCCGCACCATTCAAACTGCGGCCGCCGTTCACCCTCATATTTCATCGAGTGACGTGATCCATTACTCCGAAACGGCGACCGCGTTTGTGGCGCTCGGTCGTTGGCCCAACAACCCCGTTGATGTGCTGGTCGTCCCTAATGCGCATATCGAGAATCTGTACGATCTCCCGCTCCGCTATGTTCCATTTCTCCATACGCTGACGCGGGCAATCGCGCTGGCGCTGAAAGGCGTTTACGGCTGTGACGGAGTTTCCACCCGACAGCACAATGAGCCGGCGGGCGGTCAGGATGTGTGGCACTATCACGCGCACGTCACCCCGCGCTTTGCGCAGGATAGGTTTTACCAAAGCCACAAGGCGCCTTTTCCTGAATCGGAGCGCCTGGAGCAAGCCCGCCAATTGCGAGAATATGTTCGCGCGCATCAAGCTGAACTCTTCAACCTCTGAAAACGCCACGCGCAACTGCCCTGCTTCGGTTACAATTGCAATGTTGGAAGTTGAAGTTATGAAATCTCTCCACGTTTTCCTCGAAATGATCAAGTTTGAGCACACCATCTTCGCCCTGCCATTTGCTTATCTCGGCATGTTCCTCGCGGCAAAGGGCTGGCCCACGCTCGCGCAGTTCTTCTGGGTGACGGTGGCAATGGCGGCGGCGCGCACGGCGGCGATGAGTTTCAATCGCTTCATTGATCGTTATCTCGACGCCCGCAACCCGCGCACCGCCAACCGTCCCATTCAAGCCGGGCGCATCGGCGCGGCGGCAGTTGCGTTTGCCGCCGTGGCGTCGCTCGTCATTCTCGGCTTCGCCGCGTGGCAACTTAATTCACTCGTCTTTATGCTCTGGCCCGGCGCGGTGATTTTTCTGGTCGGCTACTCGTACACGAAACGATTCACGTGGCTGTGCCATTTCATTTTAGGTTTCACCGACGGACTCGCGCCGATGGGCGCGTGGGCGGCCATCACCGGCTCACTCCTCGCGCCATCCGATCTCCCCGCCTGGCTGCTACTCCTGGCCGTCACCGTCTGGATCGGCGGTTTCGATATTCTTTACGCAATGCAAGATATTGACGTTGATCGCCGCGATGGACTCCACAGTATTCCGTCCCGATTCGGAATCCCGGCCGCCTTGCTCACTGCGCGCCTCTGCCACGCCCTCACCGTGATCCTGCTGGCCGCCGTTGGCCTCACCACCGGATTGGGCTGGCCGTATTGGATCGGGGTCGCCGTCGTCGCCGGCCTGTTTATTTACGAACACCAGCTCGTCTCGCCGACCGATCTCACGAAACTCAACATGGCCTTCTTCAACGTCAACGGATACATCAGCGTCACGATCTTCGTGGCAACATTTATCGCTTTGCTGGCGGCGCGCTGAAAGGCGACGCAATCTTCGCCGGCAGAGCAGGAGAAACCTCAAGTGAAAACTATTTTGGCCTTCATCGCCATCGTGGTTGGCGTCATCCTGCTCGTCGCGCTAGGCGGCGGGTTGTTGATTTTGTTGTCTTACGGTGTGGGCTGGCTGCTCGCCCGCTTCCTCCCGTTCAGCCCCTTTGAAGCGACGGCGCTCAGTCTGGCGGGCATAAGCATTGTCGCGTGGGTTGCCGTCCGTCTGATCGTGGCATTCGTTCCAGAACCTTTCGACGCATCAACCGGCGATCTCGACGATGAGGACGAAGACGATTTCGACGACGATTTTGACGTAGATTTCGATGGCGATGAACTTGAAGACGAAGAGCCACTGCCGGAACCAAAAACGGCTTCGTATCCCGGCATTCCGCGCTGGCGGCAGCCAATCAAGCCGGTAGATTTTTCCAACGTGAAACCGGACGATCGCTGCCCCTGCGGCAGTGGCCGAAAATACAAAAATTGCCACGGGCGAAAAGCCAACGCCTGATCGCCGCATGGCTCACCTCACCGGCCCGGCCCGCGCGCAATACGTCCAGCGCATGTTCGCCCGCACCGCGGGGAAGTACGATTTGATGAACCGCTTGATGACGGTCGGGCAGGATTTGCGC
>CAYYCF010000416.1:0-2193 GCA_964470235.1 uncultured Anaerolineales bacterium
TTCACAAAGTCCGGGCTGAGCATGGGCGTCGCGGCGTAGCGCTTCTCGTAGAAAAACTCCTGCCACTGGCGCACCATGCCGAGATAGCCGTTGTTGATAATGGCGACGTTGAGTTTGATATTTTCTTGCGCGATGGTCGCCAGTTCGGCCATTGTCATTTGAAAGCCGCCGTCACCGGCGATTACCCAAACTTCATCCTCTTGGCAAGCGAACTTTGCGCCGATGGCCGCCGGGAGCGCGAAGCCCATCGTGCCGAGTCCGCCGGAGGTGATCAGCGAGCGCGGCGCTTCGTGTTTGTAATACTGCGCTTCCCACATCTGGTGCTGGCCTACGTCGCTGACGACGATGGCTTTGCCTTCGGTGTGGCGCCAGATGTCGTTGATGACGTGCGCGGCGTAGAGATGCCCGGTGTCGGGCAGACTCTGAATGTCACGCACGGCCGAGTCGCCTTTCATCTCGTTGATGTAATCCATCCATTCGCTGTGGTCGGCGGGCTGCACGCCTGGCATAAGTTCCTCCAGCGTTTCGCGCAGATCGCCCACGATGCCCACGTCCACTCTTACGTTCTTGTTGATCTCGGCCGGATCGATCTCGACGTGAATCTTTTTCGCATTGAGGGCGTAGGTCTTGGGGTTGCCCGTCACGCGGTCGTCGAACCGCATCCCGAAAGCGAGCAGAAGATCGGCTTGCTGGATGGCGTTGTTCACCCACGCCTCGCCGTGCATGCCCATCATGCCCAAGTTCAGCGGATGACTCGCGGGGATGCCGCCCAGTCCGAGAAGAGTCATGGCAATCGGAATCTGCGCGCGCTCGGCGAGCTCGACCACGCGCCGGCTCGCGCCGGACATGATCACGCCGTGCCCGGCGAGGATGAGCGGGCGTTTGGCGCTGTTGATTAGATCGAGGGCGCGATCAAATTCCTCGGGCAGGGCGCGCAGATCGGGGCGATACCCTGGCAGGCGCGGCGCGGCGGCCTCCCAATCAAACTCGCACGCACTCTGCTGCGCGTCTTTGCTGATGTCCACCAACACCGGACCCGGGCGGCCACTGGCGGCGATGTAAAACGCTTCGCGGATCGTGCGCGCAACATCCTCGGCGCGCGTCACCAAATAATTGTGTTTGGTAACGGGCAGAGTCACGCCGGTCACGTCCGTTTCTTGAAACGCATCCGAGCCGATGGCTTTTGAGCCGACTTGGCCGGTGAGGCACACGATGGGCGATGAGTCCATCATCGCCGTGGCGATTCCGGTGACCATGTTCGTCGCGCCGGGGCCGGAGGTGGCAATGGCGACTCCCACTTTGCCCGACGCGCGGGCGTAACCGTCGGCCATGTGCGTTGCGCCCTGTTCGTGGCGGACGAGGACGTGATGGATCGGATACTCCAACATTGCGTCATACGTCGGCAGGATCGCGCCGCCGGGATAGCCAAACACGACCTTCACCCCTTCACGAACAAGACATTCCCAAATAATTTGTGCGCCGGTAAGTTTCATTCGTTCCTCCAATAGAGACCTTAAGGGTCTTTGAAAACTAATCCCTCAGCACCGCTCCCTTATCCGCGCTTTCCACCATCTTGGCGTACCGCCTCAGCCATTTGCTTTCGATCTTTGGCTCAAAGGGCGGAAGCGCGGCCAGCCTTGATTTGATCTCATCATCCGATAGTCTGACGTTGAGCGTGCGCGCATGGAGGTCGAGTTCGATCAGATCGCCGTTGTGCAGCGCCGCAATCGGTCCCCGCGCCGCCGCTTCGGGGCTGACGTGGCCGATGCACGCGCCGCGCGTGCCGCCGCTAAAGCGGCCGTCGGTGACGAGCGCCACTTTGTCGCCCAACCCCATGCCCATGATCGCGCTGGTGGGCGAAAGCATCTCTTGCATGCCGGGCCCGCCCGCCGGACCTTCGTAGCGGATCACGACGACATCGCCGGGCTGCACTTCGCGATTCAAAATCCCGGCCATCGCCGCCTCTTGCGATTCGTAAATGCGCGCCGGGCCGGTGTGCCGTTTCATCCCTTCGCTCACGCCGCCGGATTTCACCACTGCGCCGTCGGGCGCAAGATTGCCGAACAAGATCGAAAGGCCGCCCGTTCTCGAATGGGGGTTGTCCAGGCGGCGGATCACTTCCGAGTCTTTGATGGCCGCGCCCGCAATCGATTCGCGTAGGGTCACGCCGCTCACGGTGAGTCGATCAAGATG
>CAYYCF010000417.1:0-2188 GCA_964470235.1 uncultured Anaerolineales bacterium
CCGGTGAAGCGCGAACCGACGTGCGCGAGAATGAATGCGCCGACGACGAATGAGTCGCGCTTGATGCCGCCGGCCTGCACCGCCGGATACAGCAGAACGTCTTTGTTGTAGTCCAGCCGTTTGTCTTTGGCGATGAAGCGGCGCACGAGGAAGGCGACAACGCCGACGAGCACGTAGATGCTCAACACGTCGCCGAAGAGATTCAAAATGCCGACGATGCCCGACGACACTTCGGCCGTTGAGTAACCGGGCAGAAAACCTTCGAGCAGGTCGTTGACGTTGACAAGGAGGTAGTACGAAAAGCCGAAGAAGATAGCGGCGTGAAAGAGGGTGAGAACCGGGCGCGATTTGAATACCGGCAGTTGCAGACCGACTTCGAGCAGAGCCTTGATCGTTTGCGGGACGATGTTATTCAGTTTAGGGGCCGGCCGCCCGCGCCGCACGATGCGATAGATATTGAAGAAGCCCCACGCCGTGAGGCCGCCGAAGACGGCGAGCATGAGGATGAAGGTGATTTTTTCGGGAAGAGTCAGCATTTGATTTTTTCCGTCAGCGCCGGAAGCAAATCCAGCATGTCGCACGTCGCGCCGAAATGCGCCACGTCGAAAATCGGCGCTTTGGCGTCGGTGTTCACGGCGATGATCGTTTCCGCGCCGCGCATGCCTTCGAGATGCTCAGGCGCGCCGGAGATTCCGAAAGCCAGATAAACTTTGGGTTTCACGGTCAGGCCGGATTTGCCAACTTGCCGCGTCTTCGGCAGCCAACCGGCGTCCGTAACCGGGCGGGAAGCCGACACCGCGCACCCCAGCGCCTCGGCCAGTTCCTGCGCCAGTTCGATATTTTCCTGCCCGCCGATGCCGCGCCCAATCGAAACCAGGATCGGCTGCTGCGTGATGTCCACGTCGCCGCCGGCCGGTTCGATCATCTTGACGAATTTCACTTTGAGATCGCCGAGCGGAACGGGGGAGGCGATTTGTTCAACGGGGGCGGCGCCGCGTCCGGCATCGGCGGGGAATGCGCCCGCCAGGCACGACACGATGCACGACGCGCCGTCCGGCACGGCTTCGGCTTGAATCTTGCCGCCGTAAATTTGCGAGGTGGCGACGAGCGTGCCGCCCTCGGCCGCCAATGCGTTGACGTAGGCGATGAGCGGCAATCCGGTGGTGACCGACAACCCCGCCGCCAAATCCATTCCGACCGAAGTGTTACCCATCATCACCCATCGCGGCGCGCGATCCTTGATCAACGCCGCCAATACGCGGCTGTAGGCTTCGGGGTTGAACTGCGCCAGCGCCGGATCGTCAACGTACACGACCGAGTCTGCGCCGATGGTCTCGGCCAGCGATTTGACGCCGCTGCCCAACACTACCGCCACCGCTTTGCCGCCGGATGAGGCCGCCAACTGTTTGGCCTTGCCCGCCATTTCAAAGGTGATGTCGGCCAGTTTGCCGTTGAGGTGTTCCGCTAAAACAATAATGTCGTTTGCCATAATTCGACAACCTCAAACTGCAAATCTCAAACTTCAAAACAACATTTTGGAGTTTGGAGTTTGAAATTTGAAGTTAGCCCTTCAAGAGTCCTTTTTCTCGGATTAGCCCTGCAATCTTCTCCGCAATCTCTTCCGGCGAGCCGTCCCACATTTCGGCGTGGCCGGCGGCTTCGGGTTTGAACATACGGCGCACGGTTGATCCCGCGCCGGCCGATTCGCTTCCGGCGATCTCTTCGATCTTCGCCGTCTTTGCGATCTGCCGGACTTTGCTCACCGGCGCGTAGCGCGGCGGCTGATGCGCGGCCTGCACGCCGACGACCATCGGGAGCGCCACTTCAAACTCGGCCATCATGCCGCCGGCGTATTCTTTGTGGACGACTGCTTTGCCTTCTTTCACTTCGACTCCGGTGACCACGCCGACGTAAGGCAGGCCGAGATGCGCGGCGATCATCGGGCCGATCTGCCCATCACGGTCGTCGGCGGCCTGCACCCCGGTCAGCACAAGGTCGGGCGACAGGCCTTTGATGGCGTCGGCGAAGAGTTTGGCGAGTGTGTGCGAATCCGTTCCGCGCGGGAAGCCGCCGGTGATCTTTGCCGCTTTATCCGCGCCTTTGGCCAGCGCCGTGTGCAGTGCGCCGTCAAGTTCGCCGGTCGTGTCCACGCCGATCACTGTGACCGCGCCGCTCGCGCTCTCTTTCG
>CAYYCF010000418.1:0-2173 GCA_964470235.1 uncultured Anaerolineales bacterium
TGGATTGGCGGCCACGACGATTATGAGCGCTTCTTCGCGTAAAGGGGCCGGATTAGCGATGTGCGCGCCCGCAGACATACGATCTATGCTACTGATCTCACCTCACTGCAATTGAAAGACGAGTGGAAGAGGAGGATGAGATAGAGGTATAATACTTCCAACAACTCAACACGGGGAGCTTGGTGAACGCCAGGCTGAGAGGCAGAGGCCAGACTCTGCGACCCGCGAACCTGATCCGGATAATGCCGGCGGAGGGAAACGAGAAGCGATTCAAACACACCCTCCCCGGCGGAGGGTTTTTTATTTGTCACGCGCCATCATCATCGCCAACGGCCCCTTCGGGTCAAGTGATCTCGCCGCCGCCCGCGCTCTCATCGCGCCGACCGACCGGCTGATCGCCGCCGACGGCGGCGCGCGCCACTGCCGCGCGCTGGGCCTCACGCCGCACGTCCTCATCGGCGACCTCGATTCAGTTTCGCCAGGCGAACTCGCCGCGCTCGAAAGCGCAGGCACGCAAGTGATCCGCCACCAGGTTCGCAAAGATCAAACCGATCTCGAACTGGCCCTCGACCTGGCCCTCCGCGACGGGGCAGACGACATCCTCATCTTTGCCGCGCTCGGCGGGCGCTGGGATCAGACGCTTGCCAATTTGCTATTGCTGGCTCGTAGTAACGACTTCAGTCGTCAGGCGACTGAAGTCGTTACTACGAGCGCCCGCGTTCGCCTGCACGATGGAAACCAGGAGATTGGCTTACTGCGCGGCCCCGGAGAATTGACTCTCATCGGAGTGGCCGGGGACACCATCTCTTTGATCCCCATCGGCGGCGACGCACGCGGCATCACCACATCCGGCCTCGAATACCCGCTTCGTGGCGAAACATTGAACTTCGGCTCCACGCGCGGCATCAGCAATGTGATGACGGCGACGCAGGCGACTGTCGCGCTCAAGGAAGGTTTTCTGATTTGCGTTTTGATTTCGTCAACGGAAGGCTGATGGCAGATAGCAGATAGCTTATCGCAGATGGCTGATAACCTGCGTTCATTCATCATTCATCATTCCGCATTCTGCATTCCAAGGAGACTCTCATGTCACACCCAAACCCCCACACCCCCACACGCCCACACGCCCACACACTGACACCCCTCCTCATCTTCGCATTCCTCCTCGCCGCCTGCGCCGCCCCCACCCCCTCCGGCCCGCGCACCCTCACCGTGATGACTCACGACTCATTCGCCGTGTCCGAGTCGGTGCTGAAGGAATTTGAAACGGCCAACAACACCACCGTGCAGGTTCTCAAATCGGGCGACGCCGGAACGATGCTGAACACGGCCCTGCTCAACAAAGAATCGCCGCTGGCCGACGTGTTGTACGGCGTGGACAACACCCTGCTCTCGCGCGCGCTCGACGGCAATCTGTTCGAGCGCTACGACTCGCCCGCGCTCGCCGCGCTTCCCGGCGAATTGAAACTCGACCCCGATAACCGCGCCCTGCCGGTAGACTACGGCGACGTGTGCCTCAACTACGACAAGGCCTACTTCGCCGGACACAACCTGCCGCCGCCCGCCAGTCTGAGCGATCTTGCCAAACCCGAATATAAAGGCTTGCTCGTCGTCGAAGACCCGGCCACCTCGTCGCCCGGATTAGCGTTTATGCTGACTACCGCAGTGGCCTTCGGCGGCGAGGGCTTCACGGATTACTGGTCTGCGTTGCGGCATAACGATGTCAAAGTCGCGCCGGATTGGGAAACCGCGTATTACACCGACTTCAGCGGGTCAAGCGGAGCCGGCCCGCGCCCCATCGTCGTGTCGTATACCTCCAGCCCGCCGGCGGAAGTCTTCTTCGCCACAACGCCGCCCGCCGACGCGCCAACCGCCAGTGTCACCAGTGCAGGCGCGTGCTTCCGGCAGATCGAATTTGTCGGCATCCTCAACGGCACAAAGAATCGCGGCCTGGCCGAAAAATGGGTAGACTTCATGCTCGGCCAATCATTTCAAGAAGACATGCCGCTGACTATGTTTGTCTATCCGGCGCTCCCGTCTGCGGCCCTGCCGGACGTGTTCGTCAAATACACCCCCCTCGTCGAATCGCCCGTCATCCTGAATCCGCAATCCATCGCCGAAAAGCGCGACGAGTTGATCAAAGCGTGGACGGAAACAGTGGTGAGGTGATTAG
>CAYYCF010000419.1:0-2158 GCA_964470235.1 uncultured Anaerolineales bacterium
GAGTCCTCACGCTTAACTACGCCTGGCTGAGCCGCCAATTCCATCAAGAAAGTGTCTTGCCAATTAATCAAGTTGCTCAACAGCCAGCGCCCGCCCGGCGAGCGCACTGCCAGCTCACCGTGAATGGCGCATTGGCAGTCGTCGTCCGACGGGGCCGGGCAGTGTTTGATCTTGCTCTCCAGAGATTCTACATCGGCTGCTTGCGCCACATACCCGCGATGATCCCATGACTCCGACTCCAGAGCGCCGCGCCGCGATTCTTCGTAAACGGCCACGTTGCGAAAGCGGCAGCGTGAGCAGGCCACAATCTGCAAGATGATATCGTCCGACATGCTGTCGGGCGGCAGGGCAATGCTATGGGCGATTTCGAGCGAGCCGCTAAACTTGCACTGAGGGCAGATAAAAGACATGGCGAAAAAATAGAGGCCGGGGTGTTGCTGGCTCCGACCTCTAACTTCTAACCTCTAACTTCCAACCTCTAATTCTACTCCGGCGGAATTTCCTTGAAGGCGAAATCCACGTTGATGCCTTTGGTCTTCTGGCTGTTCTTTGCCCAAAGATACCACACCAGTGAGATCAGAATGATCGCGAAAGCGATGATCTGCGCCCACAGGTTCGACGGGAAGGCTTCGAAATTCCAGTTGCCCAACACGCCGAGCGCCGGAGTGAAAAGGAACGCGGCTACCATCAATGCGCCGAGCACCGCGCCCAGCACGCCCAACACGGTGACCAACGGCAGGCCGCCGAGTTTGTATTGCGACCCCGGCGAGGCTTCGTAAAGTTCCTTGGCGCGATACGGCAGGAGCGCGCCCGCGAGGCAAGTGATCACGAACACGTAACCGCAGCCGAATGTCACGCCGAGCGTGAGGCCGATCCATCCCGGCACCATGTTGTAGGCCAGGATGACCGGAATGCTGGCCAAGAAGTAGGCGATGTGTGAGTTCACCGGCGTATGCAGTTTCTCGTCCACTTTGCTGAACCATTCGGGCAAGAGGCGATCCAACGACATGGCGACCATCACGCGCGTCATGCCGATGTAGCAGTTGCACACGATCTGGAAGCCGTTGAGGATGTAGCCCAGGCCGATGATGAGCACGACCAGCGGGCTGGCGGTGAGCGCCACCGCCAGAATGGGCGGCCACAGATTGAATCCGGCGATGTTCGCCTCGCCGATGAGCGACCAGTATCCCGCCCCGGCCACGTACAAGAATTCTTTTCCGGCCACGCGCTCGATGCCCAACGCCAACAGCGCCAACAGCAATCCGGTCACAACCAGCGAACCGACCATGATGAACGTCTGCGCGCCGAAGTTGCGGGCGTCTTTGATCTCGCCGTTCTGTTGCGAGGAATACGTCGCCCATTGCAGTGAAGTCCAAGCGATTGGCGCGACGAGCAGAGTGGCCCACAAACTGAACGGCGGGCGCAGGTTAATTCCGGCGGCGGTCACTGCGTTCACCGCCGTCTCGTAGAAATTGGCCTGTCCGCCCGAGGCGAGGGCGAAGGCGTTCAACCGTGTGACAAATTCCGACGGCGAGGTGGTGAACAGAATGAAGAACACCACGCCGAAGGCCAACAGCGTGCCCCACCACATCGCGTGCTGGAAGCGGACGTAGTTTTTGAATCCGCTGACGAGCAGGACGAGCGCGAGCAAAGCGTTGGCGAAGCTGGTGACGATGATGCCGGTGGATTGCGTGAACCACACGCCCAATCCGGTGAAGGCGGCGTTGCCCATCGTCGCGCCCAACCCGAGGAACAGCGGCGCGAAACCGAGATACGAAACCAGCCAACCGGAGAGCGCCACCCATTGCAGAATCCAGATCACGAATCCAGACATCACGATCGTGAAGGCGACACCGCCGCCGAACACGCGGCTTTGAAAAACGTAGTCGCCGCCGGAGCGCGGAAGCGCGGTGCTCAACCACACGTAAGCGTATGCGATTGGGATTTCGATGGCGGTGGCGAGGATGATTCCCCAAAACAGGTTGCCGCCCGGCAGTGCGCCCGGCGCCCACAGGTACGTCCACGGAAAGATCAATCCCATGGTGAGGATGTTGTATACGAACGCGGAATAGGGGGACATCACTCGCACCAAGCCGGAGGCTTTGCGAGTGAAGACTTCGGGGGTTGTTGCAGAAGCTGCCATTGTGACTCCTCCTAA
>CAYYCF010000420.1:0-2157 GCA_964470235.1 uncultured Anaerolineales bacterium
CGGCGGAGGCGTTGGCCATCTGCGCCTCGAGCGAGGCGATCTGATCGCGGCGCAGGCGGGCCTGCGCTTCGGCGCGTTCGAGTTCGAGTTTGGCGGCGTCGCGGGCCTCGACGGCGGCGCGCTCGGCAGTTTGCAGGCCGCGCAGGGCGGAGGCGGTGTCGTCGCGCTCGCCGCGCAGGCGGTGCAGATCGGCCTCGCGCGCGGCGCGGGTGTTCTCAAAATTCCGTCGCGCTTCTTTGGCGCGCTCGATTTCAGCGGGCAGGTCTCGCCACTCGCGAGCCAGCGCCAGAACGGAGGCCGAGGAGTCGAGTCCGGCGATGATGGCTCCGTTGGCGAAAAAAATTTCGCCGGAGAGCGTGACTGCCGCTCCGCCGTCGGGAAGCATCGGCGCGATTTGTTGCGCGGCCTGGCGTGTGCGGGCGACGACGACTCTGCCAAGCAAGGCGTTAACCAACGGGCGGTACTTCGCCTCGCACTTCACCAGTTCGGCGGCGATGCCGAGGATGCCATCGCGGTTCGCCAGGGTTTTCGCAAAGGAGGGATCGAGTGGAGCGGCGCGGAGATGATCCAGCGGCAAGAGCGCGGCGCGGCCTTCGCTTTGCGAAAGCAGGTCGAGCGCGGAGGCGGGGTCGTGAAGCAGCGCGGCGTTGAGAAGCGGGCCGAGCGCGGCGGCAATGGCTACGTCGAATTCGGGCGGCGCGGTGATGATGTCGGCCAGTTCGGCGACGAATGAAATGCTGTTCTCTTGCGCCGCGCGGCGGAGGAGCGACAGGCCGGAGGGGTCGCCGCCGAGCCCGGCGCGCATGGGGGACAGCACTTCGGCGCGGGCAGCCAGTCTTTGTTCGGCAGTTATGGCGTCGGCCAATCGCCCGCCGATGGCCGCCAGTTCGGTTTCTGTTTGGGCGATGCTTGCCAACAGCCCGGCGATGGCCGATTCGGTTTGATCGTGACGGCTGCGGGCGGCGGCGGTGGCCGCGTCCACTTCGGCGGCGGCGGCGTATTTTTCAGCCACGAGGGACTCGGCTTGCATCAGCGCGGCAGACTGTTCGGTCTTGGCGGCCATCAAGCGTTGGCGCTCGACGATCAGTTGATCGCGGCGGGCTTTGCGTTCGTTGATCCTGGCGGAGAGGCCGGCGGCGCGCCGTTTGACGTCGGCTTCACGCGCGGCCAAAGTTGCCCGCTCGGTTTCGCGCCGCAGGCGCTCGGCTTCCAGCGATCCCAGCCGGGCGCGCGCCGCGCCGCGTTCGGTTTCAATGGCGGCCAGCTCGGCGCGGGCTTGATCCAACCGTTCGCTTTGCGCTGTCACGTCGGCTTCGAGCGGGAGCAGTTCGGCGGCGAGCGAGTCGCGCTGTTCGGCGTGCGAGCGCAATCGTTCGTCGGCAACGGCGAGACGGCGGGAGAGAGATTCGGAGTCGGCGCGCAGACGAGAGGAGTCGCGCCCCCAGGCGTTGATCTGCCCGCGCAGGGCGGAAATTTTCGCGCGCAATTCGCCCAGCGAGCGATCCAGTGTTTGTTGCTCGCTTTGAAGCGCGGCCAGTGTGTCGGCGTGGACCTCGGCCGAGGTCTTGGCTGCGGTGAGATTCTTTTGCGCTTCGTGCCAGTGGAAGCCGTACCAGGTTTTGAGCACGCCGTCGAGTTCAGTCTTCACTTGCGAGTAGTCGCGGGCGCGGGCGGCTTGCCGTTCGAGTGTGCGCAGACGCGGGCCGATCTCGGCCAGGATGTCGTGCACGCGCTCCAGGTTGTGCCGGGTCTGTTCGAGTTTGCGCAGGGAATCGTCGCGCTTGGCGCGGTAGATTCCGATTCCGGCCGCCTCTTCAAACAGGGCGCGGCGCTCGTCGGCGCTGATGGAAAGGGCGGCGTCTACCAGCCCTTGCCCGACGATGGTGTAGGTGCGTTCGGACAGGCCGACTTTGCCGAGCAGTTCGGAAATGTCCCGCAAGCGGGCCCGCTGGCCGTTGAGCAAGTATTCGTTGTTGCCGTCGCGGTAAGCGCGGCGGGCGATGCTCACTTCGCCGAAGTCTATCGGCAGCCAGCCGTCGGAGTTGTCGAAGGTGACCGAGGCCTGCGCCACGTTGGCGCGCGAGCGCAGTTCCGAACCGGCGAAGATCATGTCTTCGGTTTTCTTGCCGCGCAGAAGCGAGAAGGATTGTTCGCCCA
>CAYYCF010000421.1:0-2152 GCA_964470235.1 uncultured Anaerolineales bacterium
CCTACAAAGAAGAGATACCCGGCGAGGATGCGGTTGGCGCGCACTTCCATCCCGCTAAGTTGGTGACGGTATGCGGCATACAAGTAGCCGGCCGGGAGGATAGGGAGCGTAAGCAGGGCGCTCGCCGCGATGAATAAGTTCGCGGCAGGCAGTTGTGGTGCAAGCAGTGCAAAGAATGCGCCGATGAAAATGGTAGGAGCAATAGCCAGCGCGCCGGCCATCAACACAATGCGCACATCGGGCCGCTGCGCCGGATGAGCGAAGTGAATACCGAGCAGGACAAAGCTGCCCAGCAGCGCCAGACTCAAACAATACGTGTACAGCGACCCTGGCAGAAGTTGAAACCACTGCGCCGCGGCCAGTAGCGTCGCCGCCGTGTAAAGCATTGGCCAGACAAACTTGGGCAGCCTGGCGAGCGGCTTGGGGAAACTCCAATGCAAATGCAAATAGACCGGGGCGGACAGCCACATTGCCGCGCGAGTCACGAGAGCGCTTTCCCATACGTGCCAGTGACTGATCGTTCCGGCGGCCAGCCAAATGGCGGTGATGAAATTGAAAGCGATCATCAACCGCCAACGAGCACCTTTGGGACGCAGCAGAAGCAATGCGGTTTCACCGAATGCCCAGAACAAATACGCCAGCCAAAACTGAGTGCTCAGCCGGTATAAGAGTTCGTTCTGATTGAAGCCGGGAAACGCCCACTGAATTTCCAGTGTTTCGCCGCCGCGCTGGATCAGGAGCGGGACCACGTCACCCGGTTGGGCGCGGTCAAACGCGATCTGGCGCAGGTCTGCCGCAAAGTCGGCCATTGTTATCGGGCCGATCTGGATCAACCGATCATCCACCTGCAATGGGCCTTCGACAAAGACCTTCAGCACGCGGCCGTTCTTGGCAGTCCAATCAAAGCCGGCGTAGGGAACTTGAAAGAAAAGCGCGTAGGTGAACATCATCAGAATGGCGAGCACAAGCAGGCCCGCGCCCTGCTCAGCCAGAGAGATGAGGCTGCCAGCTGGCGACAACGCCCCCGTTTGCGCAAGTGCGGAATCTTTCGCCATTTCTGTGAAGTGAGGAGGTGAGTATTCTAGCCTAAAACCATGAATTAGCAACGCCCGCGCTCGTCGAATAATCCGTGAAACACTTTTCTGAGGAGATTTCTGCCATGACGACAATGCAACTTTTTCACACGCAACTCTTTTCGTCCTCGGGGCGCAATTCCTACCTGGCGGCACTGCTGCAATTGACGCGCGCCAGCCGGGCTCAGCTTGCATCTTTGAATTTGGAGTGGACGCTCTGGGAGTAAGATTGCAGACCCGTGTCTGCGGGGCTTTCCAAACTATGAACTGGCCGGGAGATCCCCGGCCAGTTTTGCGAGAGGCGTCTATGGATATTTACACAAGCGGTTTGGAATTTTTGTCGAATCTATCGGCGATCCGGGCGTGGCCCGATATGCAGCGAATGCTCGCACAGGCCGCCGCCAAAAAGCCTCATGCCTGGCAACTGCCGGTAGTGGCATGTGAAGCCGTCGGCGGAACAGCCGCGCAGGCTATCTCTGCTGTGGCTGCGGTTGCGTGTCAACAGATCAGCATCATTTTGGTTGACGATCTTCTGGACGACGATCCGCGCGGCGAATATCTGCGGATCGGGGCGCCCGCGGCGGCCAATCTAGCTGTGGCTTTTCAATCGGCGGCGTTGGAATCTATTTTACGCGACGATTTCACCGGCAATCTCACTACGAAATTGGCCGCGGTGCGCAAACTGAATGACATGGTGTTAACCGTCGCGCTCGGCCAGCATCTTGACATTGGCAACCCTGCCGACGAGGAGTCTTATTGGCAGGTGGTCGAAACCAAAAGCGGGCCGTTCTTTGGGGCCGCTCTGCATGTCGGCGCGCTTGCAGGCGGCGCTTCTATTCAAGTTGCCGAGCAGATCGAAAAGTTTGGTTGGTTGTATGGTGAGATGATCCAAATTCACGACGATCTGCACGACACGATGGCTGTTCCTGCAAACCCCGATTGGGTACTTGGTCGTTCGCCTCTGCCTATCTTGTTCGCGCAAGTTGTGGAGCATGCCGACCGGACACGGTTTCTTGAGCTACGCCGATCAATCGCCGAGCCGGAAGCGCTGGCTGAGGCGCAAGCGATTCTCATCCGCA
>CAYYCF010000422.1:0-2147 GCA_964470235.1 uncultured Anaerolineales bacterium
GCCACTTTGCCCGGCATCTCGTCGTTGATCAGCCGCGAGGTGAAAATGAGGCGCGAGTTCTCCGGGTCAACTTCTTTGATGAACCAGGGGTCGAGCGGGATGCAGTGGCCGCCAACGCCAATACCGGGTTTGAGAATTTTGACCCGGGGGTGCTTGTTCGCCAGCTCAATCGCCTCCAGCGGGTCAATGCCCAAGTTTTCGGCTACCGCCGCAAACTCGTTGGCCAGGGCAATGTTCACGTCCCGGTAAGTGTTTTCCATGAGCTTGCAAAGCTCGGCGGTCACGTCGTCAGTCTGATACAAGTTGCCCTTGACGAAGGAAGCGTAGACGGCGCTGGCAAGGTCGCGCGATTTTTGGTCGGCCGCGCCAATGATGCGGTCGTTGTGGACGATTTCGTAGAACACGTCGCCCGGCAGGATGCGCTCCGGGCAGTGAGCGAGATACAAATTCTCGCCGACCTTCAGCCCGCTCTTTTCGAGAATGGGAGTCATAAAGTCGCGGCACGTCAGCGGCGGCACGGTAGACTCAAGAATGACCACATTGCCCGGCCTTAGATAGGGCGCGATAGACTCGGTGGCTTCGCGCACGTATTTCATTTCGGCCACTTTCTTGCGGTGGTCAACCGGCGTTGGCACGGCGATCAGGAACACGTCGGCCTCGGCCGGGGTGGTCTGGGCGCGCAGGTTGGCCCGCACCTCCGGCTCGTTCATGATCGCCTGCAATTCATCTTCTTTGATGTGCAGGACGCCTTCGTTGATGGCCCGCACGATATTCTCGTTGATGTCCACGCCGATGACGGTGTGTCCGGCGCGGGCCAATAGCAGAGCGGCGGGCAGGCCCACGTAGCCGGTGCCGATGACGACGATGGTTTGTTTGTTGTTAGTCATTGTGATTCTCTCAGCAATTGGTAATTGGTTATTGGTTATTGCTTTTTGTAAACTTGTTTTTGCCACTCGACGGTGCGCGGGATGCCGATCGAGAGCGGGACGGTTGCCACGTGCCCCAGGTCGCGGACGGCTTTCGCCGTCGTCGTCTTCTTGTCGCGAGTATTGTGCGCTTCGAGCGGCACGTACTTCACCAGCCGGTCGTCCTTGCCCAGATAATTCAGGATCATATCGGACAAGGTCTTGATGTCGTGATACTCGTCTCCGGCAATGTTGTAGACTTCGCCCGGTTGGAAGCGCTCCGAGATGTTGGCCAGGGTGCGCACCGTGTCGTCAATGTAGGACGACGTGCGATGATGATCCAGATAGACGGTGTAGGGCAGGTCGTGCAGGGCGCGATAGACGAACTGGCAGACGACACTGCGATACTCGGAGTACGGCTCGCCCGGCCCGTAGGTATTAAACAGCCGCACCCGCACCGTCTCGGTTCCAAATCGATCCGCCGAGTTCATAATCTGCATTTCGTTCGCCCATTTGGAGATGGCGTAATCATTCATCTGCCGGATAGGGCGCTCCATCATCACCTCTTCGCTCATCACCCCGCTCCAATCACCGTACACTTCGGAACTGCTGGTGAAGACCATACGGAATTTGCGCTCTTCTTGAAAGCGCAGGATGTTTTTGGCGCCAATGACGTTGGACTGCCAGACTTTTTCGTAATAGTCTTCGCCGTTCCAGCGGCCAAACTCGGCGGCGAGGTGGTAGACAAACTCGAAGTCAACCCGGTCAAAGGCGCGCTGAACCTGCCGGTAATCGCCGACGTCACACCGAATGTAGTTCGGCCCTTCGGCGTGTGGCAGGTCGCAAACCCACACTTCGTGGCCGCGCGCCCGAAGCTCGCGCGCCAGCGGCGCGCCCACTGCGCCCAGGCCGCCGGTTACAAGAATCTTCATAATGATAATTGCCTTTCTAAGTCAGGAGTTCCTTTAGTTTCCTGAATGAGAACTCAAGGAACGGAAGGAGCTTAGGGAATGTAACTTCGTTCGCAATTCGGATATTACCAAAAACGCCGCCCAGGCTCCGGCCGGGACGCCCATCGAAAGAGCAGGCAGGGCAAAGCGAATCGGATCGATAATAAAGACGTAAGTGATCACGTGGAGACTTAAGCTGGCGAGCGGCGCGACAAACATGAAGACGGCGGCGAAACCGCCGCACTGCCGCCAACAGTGAATGAACAGGTAAACCGCCGCCACTCCAGTGGCG
>CAYYCF010000423.1:0-2139 GCA_964470235.1 uncultured Anaerolineales bacterium
GCGATAAGCCATCAGCCATAGGCGATAGGCCATTTGGCCTGCTCACGGCAAATATTGCAGTGGATCGAGGAATGGCCCGGCCTGATAGCGAATGCGGAAGTCAATGTGATCGCCGGTGGAGTTGCCGGTGCTGCCCGACAGCGCGATCGTCTGCCCTTGATCCACGCCCTGACCGACGCTCACCAGGTTCTGGCTGTTGTGGGCAATTATTTATCTATGTTGTGACCGGCGCGCCACACTGGGGGCAGTGCGTCCACTCGGCCTGTAAGCCTTGACCGCAGTGGGAGCAGTAGCGCGCAGGAGAAGCCGCAGGGGTGAACGCCCGCGGCGCGGGCGGCGTGAACATCGGCCCGGTGCGTCGGCCCGACAATCCCCACACTCCGGCAATGGCGCCGATCACCAACAGCACCGGCAAGCCGATCACAATCAACATCGTTAGCAATCCAAACCCAAGCATCATTCCGCCTCCGAGCATCATAGGTTGTTCCTCCTTCTGGTTCGACCCATTGCTTATCGCCCATCGCATATCGCTTATCGCATATCGCGATAAGCCATCAGCTATCTGCTATCTGCCATCTGCTAAACTGTCGCCAATATCAACAGCCCCATCGCCACCACGCCGCCGCCGAGAACCAGCCGCACCCATTCTTTGTGATGCAGATTCCAGTGCGCGAGTCGGTTGAGCGTGGGCCGCGCCGAAGCGGCGACCAGAATGACGACCAGCGGCAGAATAAAGACGACGTTGTACAGCAACAAATAACCGTAGCCCATCAGCGCCGTCGGCTGCAGAGCCAGCAGACTCAACACGCCAAGATATACCGCGCCACTGCACGGCACGGTGCACAGCCCGATGAGAAAACCGCCGACGATCAGCGCCGGGATGGTCGCCTTCTGCGCCGACTGCCGCGCGAACTCTCCCACCCTGCCTGGCGCTTGCAGTCGCCAGCCGAGATCGGGCAGGAAAAAGTCTTTGATCATCCACAGCCCGAAAAGAATCGCCAGCAGTGCGCCGAAGCGCGCGGGCACGTGCTGCCGCGTGAAGAAATCCAGCGACTTGAGCAAGCCGACTCCGAGCGCAAGATAGGTGAGAAAGATCGCGGCGATGTAAATGCCGCCCAAGCCGAGCATTCGCCAGCGAACCGCATTCACGCTTTGCTCTCCGGCTTGCAGGGTGGTGAGCAGGGCAGTGACGAAAAGCAGAAGCACGGTAAACGCGCACGGGTTGATGCCGTCCACAATTCCGGCGACGATCACCGTCGGCAGGGTGATCTGCGGCAGATACATCTGCATGGCTTCGGAAGGCGCGTTGGGATGCCACAGGCCGGTGAGGGCCACGGCGCCGAGCGCGATCACGCCCAGCGCGGAGAGGACGGCGATGCGGCGGACGTGAATCGCAGTCATCGGCTAACTCTCTTCGACGATGAGCGTGCCTTGCATCGTCGGGTTGGCGCGCCCGCCACAGCAAATGTCGCAATAGTAAGTGTACGTGCCGGCCTTCGTCGGCGTGAACGTGGCGTAATTCGATCCTTCGGGCGGAGCGATGATGCTCACGGCGAGTTCGTCCACGGCCCATTGATGTTTTCCGCCGCCGTCGGTGTGGTGCGAATTATCGAGGCTGGTCAGGCGCACGGTGACCGGCTGGCCGACTTTGACGCGGATGAGCTTCATGTCGAAGCCGCTCATGTCGGCGGCGACCTCAATCACGTTGCCGGACATCTGTGTCAGTTGTGGTTTGGAGAAGGCGGTGATTAAGAAGTAGCTTGCCAGTCCGAGAACGACGACGCCGATCAAAGCGAAGGCAACGGCGCGGATTTGTTTGCTGCGCTGGCGGGCGCGTTTGCGCGTTTCTTTGTGTGACATATGAGTTCCTCCTAGGGTTGTGAGGTCGGACGACGAGAATTTTGAGCGCGCGGGCCCCTGGTGTTGGCATAAACACAGTCTAGCCTGCGGTTGACGAAAGGGGAGGCGTTAAACGGCGCATCCGCTACCCCGCCATTTGGCCTGTGGTTACCGATAGCCGTTGGCCATGCCATAAGCTACCGAGTGCGAGAGCAATCTTCGGGTGACCACTCTAATCTTTGACGGTGAGGTAGAGTACCATGCCTGGATGGAATGTGCAGATCGCCGTGTAAGTTCCTA
>CAYYCF010000424.1:0-2132 GCA_964470235.1 uncultured Anaerolineales bacterium
GCAACTCATCCGACCTTCAACGCCCTCGCAACTCCGCTTGCGGTATAATCGTTTTTGTAATTGTTCAGCCTTTGCTGTCAACGAATGGTGAAACGAATAAACGAATTGACCGCGAGCGCAACGTTATTCGTTTGTTCGTTGGACATTCGTTGACAGAACCTTGCGGCTGGGCAGTTAGATCGTTTTGCAAATTCATTCGCACACAATCGCCGTCCCTCCAGCCTATGACCCCATCCCCGATTCGAGTCTTAATCGCCAAGCCAGGCCTCGACGGCCACGACCGCGGCGCGAAAGTGATCGCCCGCGCCCTGCGCGACGCCGGTATGGAAGTGGTGTACACCGGCCTGCGCCAAACTCCCGAAATGATCGCCGAAGCCGCCCTGCAAGAAGATGTTGACGTGGTCGGCCTGTCCATTCTTTCCGGCGCGCACAACGCGCTCGTGCCGCGCGTGATGCAATTGCTCAAAGCCAAAGGGTTGGCCGAGGTCAAAGTGTTTCTCGGCGGCATCGTGCCGGACGAGGACGTTACGACGCTGAAAGCTCAAGGCGTCGCCGACATCTTTGGGCCTGGGGCAAACACGGAGACGATCGCGGAGAAGATACGAGCGGCGGTGAAGAAGTGATGGGAAGCCGCCGCGACTTAGCCCGTCTGATCACTCAGATCGAAAATAATCTTCCCTCCGCCCGTTCGGCGTTGGCGGCGCTGTATCCGAACACGGGCCGCGCGCGGCTCGTCGGCGTCACCGGCGCGCCTGGCACGGGCAAATCCACGCTCGTCAACGAAATGGCGAAGGCTTTCCGCGGCCGCAATCAAACCGTGGCCATCATCGCCGTTGACCCCACCAGCCCATTTACAGGCGGGGCGATTTTGGGGGATCGTATTCGCATGCGCGATCTGGCGGGAGACGAGGGTGTGTTCATCCGCAGTATGGCGACGCGCGGCAATTTGGGCGGACTCGCCCGCGCCACCGCCGATGTGGCCCTCGCGCTCGACGCCCAGGGTTTCGACGTGATCTTGATCGAGACGGTGGGGGCCGGGCAAGCGGAAGTGGACATCGCCCAGTTGGCGCACACGACTCTGGTCGTCGAAGCGCCCGGACTCGGCGACGACGTGCAGGCGATCAAAGCCGGCATTCTCGAAATCGCCGACGTGCTGGTAGTGAACAAGGCCGATCAACCCGGCGCCGCTGACGCGGTGCGCGCGCTGCGCGGGATGCTGTCGTTGGCGCACGGCCGGACGGAATGGAACGTGCCGGTCTGCGAAACGGTGGCCGTGGAAGGCAAGGGGGTTGACGGCTTGTTGCACGCAATCGATCGGCACCGCGCGTATCTGGAGGCCAGCGGCGAAATGGAGCAGCGCAAACGGGCCAACGTCAAACGGCAAGTGGAAATGCTGTTGCAGGAGCAGTTGATGGCGCGGTTCATGCAAGCGCAAAACGGCGGCCACAAACTGGAAGAGGCCGTGGAGGCGGTGGTCAACCGCGAGAGTGATCCGTATTCGGTGGTTGAAAATTTGCTACGCTGATGTTGCGCCAATGATTTTGATCCACGAAGGGCACGAAGGCACACGAAGAAAATCCTGGTGTGTCTTCGTGTATCTTCGTGGATTCTTTCGGTTGCGGCTGGAGGCCGCGTTATGATCCTCGGCGCCAAAACCCGTCTCCGTCCCATCGAACGCGACGACCTGCCGCGCTTTGTGGCCTGGTTCGCCGACCCCGAAGTGCGCGACGGGTTGGCGCTCTACCTGCCGATGAGTCTGGCGCAAGAAGAGCAGTGGTTCGAGGACATGCTCAAGCAAAATCGCGAGACCCAGCCGTTTGCTATTGAGGCACAGACGCCGGAAGGCTGGCTTCACATCGGCTCGACCGGCTTCCACGAAATTGACTGGCATCACCGCCACGCCGACTTTGGCATCGCCATCGGCGAGAAACGTTTCTGGAGTCAGGGATTCGGAACGGATGCCACGCGAACAATGGTCGGGTTTGGGTTCGGCGAGTTGAATTTGGAGCGCATCTTCTTGCGCGTGTTTGAGGACAACGCCCGCGCTATCCGTTGTTACGAGAAGGTTGGCTTCAAACACGAAGGCCGCTTGCGGCGCGACCGCTTTCACAACGGACAATACGGCGACACGT
>CAYYCF010000425.1:0-2125 GCA_964470235.1 uncultured Anaerolineales bacterium
TGATTGACGGCGTGATCAATCACCTTATCGGCGTGAGAAAAATCGTAATCGCCTTCCGCGCCCTCGTAATACGCCCACGGGAAATACTCCACAATCCACGGCGCGCCCATTTCGCGCACCATAGCCGCCGACCGTTGAATTTTCCATTCTTCAACTTCATCCGTCAGCCGCGTGTGCGTGCACACGTCCGCGTGCGCCGTCTTCACCGTCTGTGGCGGCCCCATCACGATCAGCGGCCCGGACGCAGTCGGCATTCTTAGCATGGCCCAAACGATCACGCCGCGCGCAATCCACGCCGCGATTTTCTTCCATTCAAACTTCATCCGGCGGATTATATCAGCCCCCTCTCAGCACGGTTTCTTTCCGGTATCATGCCGGTTGCTAACTTGGGATTTGGACGCCTGTATTGCGGCGGGGATTTGGGATTTTCAATATGCGCCTCCATTGTTCATTGTGCATTGTCTCATTGTTCATTGCCTCATTGCTCATTGCCTCTTGCTCTCCCGCCCCCACACTCCCATACACACCTGCCCCCACTGCCACTCTTCTCGGCACCGTCAGTCCCCCCGCCACTCGCGCGCCTTCGCCGACCACGCCCCGAAACACTTGCATTTTTCGGACAGAGGCCAACGTCGAAGTAGGAGTCTATCGCTTTGACTGGCAGAACGCCGCTTTCACTCTCGAAACGCGAATCGGATCGCTGATCATTGACGGCCCCCGCGCCCTCACCCCAGGCCCGCGCCGGCTGATTCTCGTCCACGACGTCGAGATGCCGGACTCGTATGGCCTCGTCGTCAACTTCGACACGGGCGGCACATTGATTGTCGATCCGGCATTGGGGGCGCAAGAGACTCGCGATGCGGGCGGCACGGCGCTGACCCAAAGCCTGGCCGATCCCAGAGGCGACGCCAACGGCCTGCCCGATTATCTTGATCTGATTCGCGTCGAGCGCGCGTTTGGCTACTACCCCAACAGTGTCGTGCGGCTGTATCTCGCCGGCGTGCGCGCCGCGCCGCAGATTTGGACGTTTCAAGAGTCGGCGGTGACGCTCGCCGGAGAAACGTACACCCGCCGCAGTTACGCCGACGGCAAGATCGCCCTCACCCGCACCGACTCGCAAGGGCGCGCTTCCGACTGGCCTGGGCCGGTAACGGTGGACGGCAACGTCGTCAGCTTTCCACTGCAAACCGGAGTCGATCAAGCCGTGAGCGCCTCCACCGCGACGAGCGGCGGCAGTGGCGATACCGTTGGGCCGTTTCCGGTGGACGGTATGCAGGAATTGTGGGAAGCCGCAAAAAAATATTGCCCATGATGCTATAATCGTGGCGATGCGTGGACAACTATTACCTAGACAACAGCGTATTTCCCCAAAAGATATTCAAGCCTTGACAAAGAAGATCGCCGAGGCGATCAAGCCGGAGCAAATCGTTCTCTTCGGCTCGTATGCCTACGGACAACCCACACCCGATAGCGACGTGGATCTATTGATCATTTGGAACACGCGCAAGCCCGCGCCGCTTCGCTATCGAGCGATCTCCGACCTGATCCGCCCACGCCCGTTTCCGCTGGATATTATCGTCCGCACACCTCGCGAGATCGAAATGGCTCGAAAGCGAATCGACCCATTCCTGAACGAGGCCCTGCGCCGGGGTAAAGTGCTCTATGCCCGCCAGCTCCGAAGTCGCTGACTGGATCAGCAAAGCAGAAGAAGACTACAACGCCGCATTGGCGCTTATGCGTCAACGCGCTCGCCCTCTGCCGAATCTTGTTTGCTTCCACGCGCAACAATGCGCCGAAAAATATCTCAAGGCCGCTTTGATCTTTCATCGGCGGCCATTCCCCAAAACACATGATCTGATAGTGCTTTACGAACTCTGTCAGCCGGTCGTGCCCGGCCTGGACACGATCCTTGAAGCGATTTCTGTGCTAAGCCCTTACGGTGTTGACGTGCGCTATCCTGGCACAGCCAGCACTACCGAGGAGGCGAAAGAGGCTACAGAAGCAATGAAGGCTGTTCGCAAGTTCTTACGAAAGCACCTTGGAGAAGAGTAGGGGATGCCCCCGTTCAAAGTCCGCGTCACCAAGGGTTACACCGTCTTCTGCGCCGGGCACTTCATCACCTTAG